>NZ_JBIVHB010000018.1:0-127783 GCF_044748965.1 Cupriavidus sp. NPDC089707 | reverse complement strand
AGTCCTGCCCTGCAACGAAGCAGAGCCCCGTACGAAAGCCCCCGCACACTACGATAAGAGTGGCCGCCCGTAGGGCAGTAAACGCGCTTTTTGGTTACTTTTTGCCGCTCGGGCAAAAAGTGACCCGCCCAGGAGGGCGGAACCCAGCTGTTCAACGGCCGACAGCATGTCATCAACAGCGACAACGCAGCTTCAACGGCCGACAGCATGTCATCAACAGCGACAACGCAGCTTCAACAGCCGATAGCTTGTCACCAACAGCGATCGCCGAGGCACAGCTCAAAAACCTCCGATACCATAAACTTGGCAATCCCCGCCACGCCAAGCAAACCATGCTAGCAATCCTGCGCAAAACCACCGACGCGCTGTTCGATACAAACCGGCGCTTTCGGCAAGCCAGGCTGTTTCACGCCACGCGCGTCGCGCTGGCATTGCTGGCGTCAATTGCCCTGACCACCGGCATCGACATCCCGCATGGCGAGTGGGCCACCATCACGGTGCTGGTCGTGATCGGCGGTCTCCAGCATCACGGTAATATCCGCCGCCGCGCCGCGGAACGCGGGATCGGCACCCTGATCGGGGCGCTCATCGGCCTGGCGCTGATCGTGCAGCAGTCCTTCTTCGGCTGGCCATTGCTAACCTATGCGCTGCTGGCGCTGATCTGCGGCTATTGCGCGTACCATGCCATCGGCCAGGGTGGCTATATCGCGCTGCTGGCGGCGATTACCGTGGTGATTACAGCGGGCCATGGCGAACAGAATATTGCCGACGCGTTCTGGCGCACCGCCGATGTGTTTATCGGTACCGCGATCGCACTGGTGTTTTCCTTCGCGTTGCCAGCCTATGCTTCATATTCATGGCGCATCCGCCTGGCCGGGCTGTTGCGCGCAAGCATGGCGGTCCACACGCGGATGCAGCACGGCTTTGCCGATGCTGCCGAGTTGCGCGCGGCCATGATCGACCTGGGAGCGAAGCTGATCCCGCTCCGCGGGCTGATCCCCTCGGTGGCCAAGGAGACCGGTGTACCGGCCGCCGAGTTCGAGGAAATCCAGCATGGCGCGCGCGTCTGTATCAGCGCGCTGGAACTGATGGCCACGATCGAGTTTGAGGGTGGCTTGCGGGAGGGGGACGATGCGGGCATCGACGCCACCTTGCTGGCCCTGGCCGACGCATTGGAAAGGGGCCAGGCACCATTGCCAGCGCCAGCACAACGCGCCGCCGCGGCGGTGCCGGAGCATGGGCCGCTGCCGATCATGGCTCGGCAGTTGGCCGGCGAGCTGGCCAGCCTGCGCGCCAGGCTTGACCGGCTCAGCAGGCGGTATGGCTTTCCGTACGCCGCGGGCTAGTAGCCCTTGTCAGCGCGACTTGTCGGCTTGCTTGTCGACCTGTGCGCGCAGCCGCTCTTCCTGTTCGCGCAGTTCAGGCGTGAATTCGGCGCCGAAATCCTCGGCTTCGAACACCGGGCGGATCTCGATCTCGGACTCGCCCTCCATGGGATTGGGGCAGCGCTTGACCCATGCGATGGCCTCGTCCATCGATTTGACCTGCCACAGCCAAAAGCCCGCGATGAGTTCATTGGTCTGCGCAAACGGGCCATCCATCACGGTCCGCTCCTTGCCGGAGAAGCGCACGCGCTTGCCCTTGACACTCGGATGCAGGCCCTCGCCGGCGAGCATGACGCCAGCCTTGACCAACTCTTCGTTGAAGTTGCCCATTGCCGCCAGCAACTCCGTGCCCGGCATCTTGCCGGCTTCGGAATCGCTCGTTGCCTTGACGATTACCATGACGCGCATTGTCTTCCT
The DNA here is from genome assembly GCF_044748965.1 of Cupriavidus sp. NPDC089707. NCBI lineage: Bacteria > Pseudomonadati > Pseudomonadota > Betaproteobacteria > Burkholderiales > Burkholderiaceae > Cupriavidus > Cupriavidus sp. NPDC089707. Next base: position 125,981 of record NZ_JBIVHB010000018.1, on the reverse strand, counting down.
CCTTTGAAGGTCTGGCTGCCGCCAGAGGGCGGCAGGAGCAAGTCAGCATAGGTGAAATTCACACCACCTTCAAATGACGCCGCTGGCGCATTGGAAAGCCCCGACGATCACCCCGCGATCAGCTTGAGGCCCGCGGGCAGCGCTTCTCCGAATATCCGTCCCTCGTCCGCGGCATTGAGCTCAACGACCTCGCGGACCATGGCGATCCAGCTTTGCGGCGCGTTGGCGGCTTCGAGCCGACGTACCACCTCGGCCCGCGTCTCATCAGGGAGGTCGCGGGTGCGGTCACCGGTCATGCGCGCGATCTGCACGGCGGCGAACGCGGCGGGCTCGACCTTCTTCCAGTCGAGCGCGAGGATTGCGTCGGCCCATGCCGTGGCGATCTCCGCCGGCACGACGCTGTGCGCGCTGCCATAGAACGGCATGCGCGCGCCAATGCGGCCCACCGCCCACCAGGCCAGGCTGTTTTCCGATGGCTTGCGCAGCCGCGTCAGCAGCCAGGCGGCCAGCTCGATCTTGGTGTCGGCCGACAGGCGTTCCAGCGATCCGGCCAAGCGCACCATGTCGGCATAACCGCCCCGGGTGGGACCGGAAGGCTTCTTGTAATGTCCGCTGCCGGGCGGCTGCAGGTAGAACGCCATGTCTTCGAACAGGCGCAGCTGCGCGCTTTCATCGAGGCCACCGGCAGCGCGCCGCCACAATGTCCACCATTCCGACCAGTTCTGGGTTTCGTTGACGTACTGGATGCCCTGGTCGTACTGCGACCAGAGTTGCTCGACGCGCCATTCGTCCAGCGGATAGCCGAACCCCGGCCGCACGCAATAGCCCGCCAGGTTCAGCCACAGGCGTTCATGGTCGGCCGTGCGGCGACGGCGTTTGGCGCGTTCCCAGAACGGACCGAACAGCTCGCGCAGCAGGGCGCTGTCCCATTGCTCGCGCGCGCCCAGTACCTGCTCCAGTTGCGCACGCAGCCGCTTGACCTCCTTGGGGCCCACGTCCTGCGAACGGGCGCCAAAGGTGCGGTCGATTGCCTCGATGGCTTGCGGCAGCGACGGATGGGCCGTCGCGGGTGCTGGCGCATCCGCCGGAGCGTCGTTGCCGCGCAGCTGGAACTCCAGCCGCCAGCGTTGCGCGGCATCGGCAACGTCGATGCAGTGGACTTCGAGCGTGCCCACCTCGGTCAGCGACGTGCGGATCTGCACCGGTGTCTCGCGCGGGCCGCGGGCGCCGCGCGCCGGCACGACGGTGGCGATCGGCGGCAGGCGCACGAAGTCACCCGCGGACAGGTCTACCAGCTCACCTGGCTGGTAGACGGTATCGGCGACGGATGACACCAGATGGAATTGCACCGGGTGTCCGACCCGCAGGGCAAAGGTACGCTCGCTGAGTTGGACCTCATGGCCTTCCTCGGTGCCCTTGGGCAGCAGGCAGATACCTTGCTGGCCCGTCGCACCGTCGTCGAGGACAAGGAAGTAGCTGCGCGGCGAACCGCCACCGATGCGCGGTGCCTGGCCGCTGCGGGCCCTTGCATAGGCCACCGCGCCGCGCGCCACGGCGATATCGGGGTCGGCGTTGTGCAGCACTTGCAGCGGCGCACCGCGCCACGCGCCCAGCGTCTCGGCGATGCGGCCTGCCAGCGCTTGCGCGCGGAATACGCCGCCGTTGAGCAGCAGGGTGTCAGGAACGGGCAGGGCATCGTCCTGCGCAGGCGGCGCTTCCAGGGCCATGCGCGACTGCACGGCATGCTGCGAGAGAAAGCCCGCGACGTGCCGCGTCACCGCCGGATCGGACGCGTATGGCAGGCCGAACTCGACGATGGCACCTCGCGCGCGGCCGGGCCGTTCTGCGGATGCGACCTTGGGAAAGAAACCGTCGACAACGAGTTGCTCGACTTCCTGCCGCGTCACCTCCACCGAGCGCGCGCCGCCGATCAGCTTCGAGCCGGCACCGAGCAGCGTGACCGTGACAGACTCCGGCGCCTGCGCGCTGAGCAATTGTTCCTTGGCGGCGCGGCTGCGTGCCACCAACTGCGACAGGCTGGAGGCCGATAGCCGCTGGCCCGCGCCGAGGCGTGCTTCGACCAGATGCGCGAGCGCCAGGTCCATGTTGTCGCCGCCGAGCATCAGGTGGTTGCCCACGCCAATGCGCGTCAATTGCGGTGTCAACTGCGGCTGCCCGTCCTGCATCTCCACCCGGATCAGCGTGAGGTCAGTAGTGCCCCCACCGACGTCGCAGATCAGCACCAGGCGTGTCTGCGCGAGATCGGTGTCCAGCGTCTGGCGATGATGGAATAGCCAGTCGTAGAGCGCAGCCTGCGGTTCTTCGAGCAGGCGCAGCGCGGGCAGCCCGGCCAGGCGCGCCGCCTCGAGTGTCAGCGCGCGCGCGCCTTCATCGAACGAAGCAGGCACGGTAAGGACCACATCCTGCTGATCGAGCGGCGCATCGGGAAAACGGTGGTTCCAGGCCGCGGCGACGTAGCCCAGGTAGCTGGCGCTGGCGACCACCGGCGAGATCTTGTCGGCGTCGTCGGGTCCGCCCCACGGCAGGATGGGCGCGGTCCGGTCGACCGAGGCATGCGACAGCCAGCTCTTGGCGCTGGCGACGAGCCGGCCGGGCACCTGGGCGCCCAGCGTTGCCGCCAGCCGGCCGAACACGGTCCGGCGCGCGGCGGCGCTGGCGGCGCTCTGCCAGGGGAGCTGCAGGTCATTACCGCTGAGCTCGCCCGGTGCCGCGTGGTAGCGCACCGAGGGGAGCAGCGGACGCGCCGCGACTTCGCCGGGGCTGACCAGCTGGTCGATATCGAACACGCGGATATCGTCCGACCCGGCCCTTGCATAGGCGACGACCGTATTGCTGGTGCCGAGGTCGATACCGACGACGTACTGCTTCGGCGAAGACGCTGCCTCAGGCATCGGCGCTGCCGCGCACGTCGAACTCGACCTTCCAGCGCTCGCCGTTGCCGCGCGGCACGGCTTCCAGCTCCAGCGTGCCGGCCTCGGTCACGCGCGCATGCAGCCTGACCGGCACGACTTCACCGGCGGTGCGGCCTTCGGCGGGCAGGGTCGCCTGGATTTCCTCCAGCTCCTGCAGTTCTTCCGGACCCCAGAAATCGAGCAAGGTGCCAACCTGGTCCTGGCGCCGCACCGACGAGCCGAAGAAGCGGAAATGCACCGGCTCGCCTACTACCAGGCCGAATTCCTGCGGCGGCAGCGCGGCATCTGTGCCTTCTTCCATGCCGAACGGCGCCACGCACAGCGCCTGGATCGGCGGCTCGAAGCCGGGCACGGCCGGCATCGACGATTCCACCGCGACATAGTAGGCGCGCGCGGTACCGCCGCGGATGCGCACGCCCTTGCCGCGCCGAACATAGCCGTAGTAGGCCGCGCCGCGTGCGACGGCCAGGTCCAGCTCGGCGCCGCCCAGCAGCCGCGCCGGTGCGGCGCCTTCGCCGGCGAGCCAGCCGTTGAGGGTCTGCAGGATGCGCTCGACCAGCAGTTCAGACTTGAATACGCCGCCGTTGAACAGCACCGCGGTCGGATGCAGGAAGGTCGCGCCTTCGGGCTGCGCGCCCTGGAAGCCTTCCAGTTCGGCCAGCGCCGCTACCTGGCGGCCCAGGAACGCGGCCAGGTGGCGCGTGATGGCCGCGTCTTGCGCGTACGGCAGGCCGAGCTGCGTCAGGCCGGCGCGCGCGCGGCTGACCGGCCGGGCCGAGGCATCGACCTGCGGGAAGAAGCCTTCCAGGATGGTCTGCGTCAGCTCGGCGCGGGTCAGGTCCGTGCGGATCGAACCGCCGATCAGCTTCGAGCCGCGGCTCGGCACGACCAGCGGCACGGTATCGGTGGTGGGGTCGGTCAGCAGCGTTTCCTTGGCCGCGCGGCAGGCGTAGGTCAGCGCGCGCAGCTGCCACGGATCGGCCTGCGTGCCTTGCGCGGCCAGCTTGCGCGCCACTACGTGGGCCAGCGCCAGATCCATGTTGTCGCCGCCGAGCAGGATATGGTCGCCCACGGCAACTCGGTGCAGCTCCAGGTTGCCGTCGCGCTCGATCACCGCGATCAGCGACAGGTCGGTGGTGCCGCCGCCGACGTCGACGACCAGGATGATGTCGCCGACCTTGACCTGCTTGCGCCACTGGCCGCCGCTTTTCTGGATCCAGCTGTACAGCGCGGCCTGCGGTTCTTCCAGCAGGGTCATGCGGGCATAGCCGGCCGCGGCGGCCGCCTCGGCGGTCAGCTCGCGCGCGGCGGGGTCGAACGATGCGGGGATCGTGACCGTGATGTCCTGCTCGCCGAACGGCGCGTCGGGATGGGCCTGGTCCCAGGTTTCGCGCAGGTGGGTCAGGTAGCGCACCGACGCCTCCAGTGGCGACACGCGCGACACTTCCGGCGGCGCGTCGGCGGGCAGGATCTGCGCGCGGCGGTCGACGCCGGGGTGGCACAGCCAGCTTTTCGCGCTCGACACCAGGCGGATCGGCGTGGCCGCGCCGCGGGTGCGCGCCATCTCGCCCACGGCGAAGTCGCGCTCGGCGGTCCACGGCAGCGCCAGGTCGCCGGGCGACAGCTCGCTTGCGTGTGGCAGGTACAGGAAGGAGGGCAGCAGGTCGAGGTCTTCGACGGCCCCCGGCGCGGTCAGCTGCGTGATGGCCTGTACGTCCTGGCTGGTCTTCTCGCCATCGCTGGCGGCCAGGTCGACATAGGACAGCGCGCTGTGGGTGGTGCCCAGGTCGATGCCGATGGCGTAGCGGGCTTCGCTCATAGCTCGACCTCGGCCGGGGCGATCACGGTGGCGTCATGGCGCTCGGCCACGCGCGGCAGGCGCACGTCCTCGACCTTCCAGCCGCGGTGGCTGATGCTGCCGTGGAACGGTGCGCTGCCGACCACGTTGCCGGTCAGGCGGATGGCGGTGGCGTCAAAGCCGTCGGCCACCGTCACGCGGCTGCCTTCGGCTTCCTCGCGCACCGGGCGGATGGTGAAGTGCTCGCGCAGCACCGCGCGGCAGCCGTCATGCACCAGGCGCGCGGCGGCGCCGATTTCCGTGTCGGAATAGCGCGCGATGTCTTCCTCGACGAAGTCGACGAAGCGGGCGTCACGCTGCAGCAGGCCCAGCAACTGCAGCGCGGCCACCGGGCTGGCTTCCTTCAGCGCGGGGACCTCGGGCGCCGCTCCCGGGACCGGCGCGGCGACGGGTGCCGGCGCCGCGGTCTCGCCGTTGCGCAGGCGCTTGATGCCGGCTGCGAGCTGGCCGTTGCCGAGGATGGCGAAGAAAGTGCCAACGGCAAGCGAAACCCTGCCGAAGAAAGATAGGTTCGAGTCAGTCATGAAAAAGCTCCCGTGGCCCGTCGGGGCCACCCAGACCGGGATTTTGCCCTAACAAGTGTGTCAGCCGGCCAGTTTGCGACGAACCGGCCACGGCAGCTTCCCATCCGCCGCCCGGTGCACGCCGGCCGGCCGGAGATCAAGCGTCCCGCAGGTAGGTCATCAGCCGGTCCGCGCGGCTCGGGTGCTTGAGCTTCTTCATGGCCTTGCTTTCGATCTGGCGGATCCGCTCGCGCGTGACGTCGAACTGCTTGCCGACTTCTTCCAGCGTATGGTCGCTGGCCATGTCGATGCCAAAGCGCATGCGCAGCACCTTGGCTTCGCGCGGGGTCAGTTCATCCAGCATCTCGCGCACGACCGCGCGCAGGCCGGCCTGCAGGGCGGCATCGGCCGGCGTGGCGTTGTCCGAGTCGGCGATCATGTCGCCCAGGCTGGTGTCGCCGTCCTCGCCCACCGGCGTTTCCATCGACACCGGCTCCTTGGCGATCTTCATGATCGAGCGGATCTTCTCTTCCGGCATCTCCATGCGCTCGGCCAGCACGGCCGGATCCGGCTCCTTGCCGGTCTGCTGCATGATCTCGCGCGACAGGCGGTTGAGCTTGTTGATCTGCTCGATCATGTGCACCGGCACGCGAATGGTCCGGGCCTGGTCGGCGATGGCGCGCGTGACGGCCTGGCGTACCCACCAGGTTGCGTAGGTGGAGAATTTCCAGCCGCGGCGGTACTCGAACTTGTCCACCGCCTTCATCAGGCCGATATTGCCTTCCTGGATCAGGTCCAGGAACAGCAGGCCGCGGTTGGTGTACTTCTTGGCGATCGAGATCACCAGGCGCAGGTTGGCCTGCGTCATCTCGTGCTTGGCCTGGCGCATCTGGCGCTCGGCGGCCAGCATCTTGCGGTTGACCGACTTCAGCTCGGCCAGCGACAGCGTGGCGCGGGCCTGGATGTCGATCAGCTTCTGCTGGTGCGCCTCCAGGTCGGGCAGGGCGCGCGCCACCGCGGCGCTGTACGGGCGGTTTTCCGCCGCCAGTTCCTGGCCCCAGGCGAGGTTGGTTTCATTGCCGGGGAAGCGGGCCACGACGTCCTCGCGCGGCATGCCGCAGCGCTCGACCAGCAACTGCAGCACCTGGCGCTCGACGGCGCGCACGGCATCGACCATCGACTGCACGTCGGCGCACAGGCGCTCGATGGTCTTCGCGGTGAAGCGGATCGCGCGCAATTCTTCGCGCACCATGTCCCTGGCGGCCAGGAAGGCTTGCGACTGGGTGCCGTCGGCCGCCTCTTCGTTGCGCATCACTTCGAACTGCGTGGCCACGCGCGCAAAGCGCTTCAGGCATTCCTCGCGCAGCTGCGCCGTGTCGGTGTCGGCGCCGGCCTGCTGGGTCGAGCCTTCGTCGGCATCGTCTTCGCCGCCGTCTTCATCATCGGCGCTGACGCTGGTGTCTTCGCCCTCGTCGTCAGCGGCGGGAGCTGCAGCAGCCTCTGCAACGCTTTCGTCGCTCAGGCCGTCGACCAGGTCGTCGATCGCCATGTCGTTGGCAGACACCCGCTCGGACAGCTCCAGGATCGTCGCGATCGTCGACGGGCATGCCGAGACCGCATGGATCATGTTGTTCAGGCCGTCTTCGATGCGCTTGGCGAGTTCGACTTCCTGCTTGCGCGTGAGCAGCGTGGCCGAGCTCATCTCGCGCATGTACATGCGCACGGGATCGGTGGTGCGGCCGAATTCGGAGTCGACGGTGGACAGCGCCACCTCGGCCTCTTCTTCGGCCTGGTCGTCAGAGGCGACCGCCGGGCCGTCGCTGAGCAACAGCGTTTCGGCATCCGGGGTCTGCTCGTAGATCTTCACGCCCATTTCGGCGAACGTGTTGACGATGCTTTCCATCGCCGCCGTGTCGGCGAAATTTTCCGGCAGGTGGTCGCTGATGTCGGCGTGGGTCAGGTACCCGCGCTGCTTGCCCAGCTGGATCAGGGCGCGCAACTGCTGGCTACGCGCGGCGGCCTCGGCCGAGGGATCAGGCTGTGCCGCGGACCCGCCGGGGGTCTGGCCTAGGCCCTTGATGGCTCCTGCATCTCGTGATTTGGCTGCCGTACGTTGTGCGCCGCTTGTCATTGACTGCTTTTTCCTTCGTGAATGGCAATTCGACGGCAGCGCGCACGCTTCGCGTGCATCCGGTCCTGCTGCCGAGGCTAAAGAGGGGGTTCGTTATGGCTATGGCGAGGGGCCGCAAAAAGGGGCGCGCCGTGGCCTTCGAATCGGGGCCCGACATTGTACAGCCATTGCTGCGTCGCAGCACCTTGTGGTCGCATGGAAGGTACTGTGGACTTGCCCGAACGGCGTAATCGGTGTATGCACCGGCCCATTTTACGGGTGCTCAGAAAGCCATGCGAGGGCAACATGCGACACATCGGTAGCGCCTCAGCTTGAAACACATTGAAGATATAGCTTAGGCCACCGGGCTAAAATCAGGCACGCGACGCAAGTCGGCTACTGTGTCGAACAGCCCCCAATGCCCATGAACATGAGAACGATCACGATAGCGCTGCTGCTTGCCGCATGCAGCGTACCGGCCCAGGCAAGCCTTGCGTCGGACGCACGCACGTTCAAGCAAAACGTCAAGTCCGCGGGCAAGCAAGGTGGTCACGCCGTGCGCGATGCGGCGCATGCCGTCGGGCGTGGCGCCAAGGAAGCCGGCCATGCCGTCGCGGGAGCGACAAAGCAGGGCTGGCATGCGACGAAAAAGGCAGTAAAGGGCAGCGACTAGCCAGTGCAGGCCGTTCACCAACGCCCCGACATGAAGACCGGCCTTGCCCAGGCCTGGCTGAGCTTCAGTGCGCCAGTGGCCGCCGCGCGGGCCGCGGGCCGCCCCGTGGTCGCGCTGGAATCGACCATCATCGCCCATGGCATGCCTTACCCCGAGAACGTGCGCACCGCCCGCGAAGTGGAGGCCCTAATCCGCGGCCTCGGCGCCGAGCCCGCGACGATCGCCGTGATCGGCGGGCGCATCCGCATCGGCCTGTCCGACGACGAGCTGGAACTGCTAGGGCGCTCCGGGCAGGCGCACAAGGTCAGCCGGCGCGACCTGCCGGCGGTGCTGGCCAGCGGCGAACTCGGCGCCACCACCGTGGCGGGAACGATGATCTGCGCCGCGCTGGCGGGCATCGAGGTGTTCGTCACCGGCGGCATCGGCGGCGTGCACCGCGGCGCGCAGGAAACCTTCGACATCTCGGCCGACCTGCAGGAACTGGCCAGGACCTCGGTGGCGGTGGTCTGCGCCGGCGCGAAATCGGTGCTGGATATCGGCCTGACGCTGGAATACCTGGAGACGCATGGCGTGCCGGTGCTCAGCTGCGGACAAGACAACGTCGCGGCCTTCTACAAGCGTGACAGCGGCTTCCGCGCGGATTACCGGCTGGATGATCCGGCGCAGCAGGCGCGCTTTATCCGTGCCAAGTGGGATCTGGGCCTGGCGGGCGGCGTGGTGCTGAGCACGCCAGTGCCAGAAGCCGCGGCCATGGCCTCGGCACAGATCGATGCCTTGACCACGCAGGCGCTCGCCGAGGCCGCCGCGCAAGGCATCACCGGCAAGGCGGTGACGCCGTTCCTGCTGGCCCGCATCAAGGCGCTGACTGCCGGCGGCAGCCTGGCGACGAATATCGCGCTGGTCAAGCACAACGCCGAGGTGGGCGCGCGGCTGGCCCTGGCGCTGGCGGCCACCGGAGCGCTGGCGAACTACGACAACCCGCAGGACAACCCGCCGGGCACGCCATGAACGCCAATGCCCCCGCACCGCTGAATTCCGACGACCTGGCCTGCTTTGTCTGCGTGGCCGGCACGGGCAGTATTTCGCGCGCGGCGCTGCAGCAGGGCGCCGACCAGTCCACGGTCAGCCGGCAGATCGCGCGCCTGGAAGCCAGCCTCGATACCCGGCTGTTTCATCGCTCCGGCCGCGGCATGATCCTGACGGAGGCGGGCCAGACCCTGCTCGGCTATGCGCGGCAGGTCTCGGCCACGCTGGCCGAGGCGCGCGAGGCGATCCGGGCATCGACCGCGCAAGGGCCGGCGCAGCTGATCATCGCGGCACAGCCGACCATCGCCAACACCGCCTTTGCCAGCATCGGCACGGCCGTCAGGCAGCGTTTCCCGGAGACCCGGCTGCGCTTCGTCGAAGGGCTGGCCAGCCCGCTGCTGGCCTGGCTGGCGGAAGGCGAAGTCGATGTCGCGCTGCTCTACCTGCCCGACCAGCACGGCGCGCTCAAGGTCGACGTGCTGCTGGAAGAAGACCTGACACTGGTTACGCCAACGTCGTGGAGCCATATCGGGCCGACGTTCTGCTGCGCCAGCCTGGACGAGGTGCCGCTGATCCTGCCCAGCACCGGCCACGGGCTGCGCGTGCTGGCCGAGAACCTGGTGGCGCGCGCCGGCAAGTCGCTGCAACTGGCGATGGAGTGCGATGCGTCCAATGCCGTGTCGATGCGGCTGGTGGAGGATGGCTGCGGCGCCACGCTGCTGCCGTTCGCCGCGGTGGCGGACCGCGTGGCGCAGGGGCGGCTGCGCTGCGCCAGGCTGGTCGAGCCGGTGGCGACGCGACAGGTCGCGCTGGCCACCGCACGCAACCGGCCGCCGCTGCCCGAGCTGTGGGACATCCTGCAGACCGTGCGCCAGTCGGTGCGCAATACCGTGATGTCGGGCGCGTGGCCAGGCGCCCGGCTGGCTTGAACGTTTCGGCTGGCCGCGGCGCTCAGTCGGCAAACCGCTCGCGCAGTGCCTGCGTGGCCTGGCGCAGCAGTACGTGGTCCAGTCCCACTGCGACAAAGCTGGCGCCCATGTCCAGGTAGCGCCGCGCATCGGCCTCGACCGGCGTCAGCGTGCCGACGGCCTTGCCGGCCTGTCGCGCGGCCCGGAAGATGCGCTCGACTTCAGCCTGCACCTCGGGATGATTGGGATTGCCGAGATGGCCACAGGCCGCGGCCAGGTCATTGGGGCCGATGAAGACGCCATCGACGCCTTCCACCGCGCAGATTTCTTCCGCGGCATCGACGCCTTTCCGGCTCTCGATCTGCACCAGTACGCACAGGTTGTCGTTGATCTGCTCGAAATAGCCCGGCATGGTGCCATAGCGGTTGCTACGCTGCGTCATCGCCACGCCGCGCGTGCCCAGCGGCGGATAGCGGGTCGCCGATACCGCCTGGCGCGCCTGCTCGGCGCTTTCCACGAACGGGATCAGGAAGTTGTAGAAGCCCAGGTCGAGCAGGCGCTTGAGGAGGATCGGGTCGTTCCACGCGGGCCGCACCACGGGGGCGCTGACGCTGTCCTTCAGCGCCATCAGCTGGGGCAGCAGCGTCAGCGGGTCGTTGGGGGCATGCTCGGTATCGAGCAGCAGCCAGTCGAAGCCGGCCACGCCGACGATCTCGGTGGTCACCGGGCTGGCCAGCGAGCACCAGCAGCCGATCTGGCGCTGCTGGCCGAGCACGGCGGCACGGAAGGTATTGGGCAGCGGCGAATACGGTGCGCGGGGTTGGTTAGCCGGGGGCATGCGGTCTGCTTCCTTTAATTTCGGAGGGATGAAGTCATGCTTAGCCCGCCAGCCGCGACAGCGGCCCGGGCGACGTGCCGCGGACCGACTGCACGCGCGCGGCGGCGTCGTCAAGCTGGGCCAGCGTGCCGCTGTCCACCGGGATGGCTTCGGCACGCTCGCGCCGGCGTTGCCGTTCGGGCTCGCCGGGCAGGGCGATGCCGGCCTGGCCGGTCTGCTGCCGCGACGAGCGGACCCAGTCGGCAAAGGCCTGGACCTCGCCGCCGAAGCTGGTGCTGGTGCCGAGCCGCCGAGGGTCGAACACGATCGCCAGCATGTTGTTCCATACCGCGTGGCGGTGCGTCAGTGTCTCGGGCCGGATGGTGTGGCCGCCGGTCACCGCGGCGCCCAGCAGTTCGCACATCACCGCCAGCACATAGCCTTTGTGCTCGCCGAACGCCTGCAGCGCGCCCTGCGCGGCGCCGTCGGCGGGGAACATCACCTCGGGCCGCGTGGTCGGCACGCCGTCCGCATCGATCAGGCAGCCGGCCGGTACCTCGATCCCTTTGTTGTGGGCCACGCGCACCTTGCCCAGCGCGATCGCGCTGGTGGCAAAGTCGAGCACCAGCGGCTCCGCGCCCGCCACCGGCAAGCCGATCGTAAAGGGATTGGTGCCGAAGCGCGCTTCGCTGCCGCCATACGGGGCGACGATGGGCTTGGACAGCACGTTGACGAAATGGATCGAGATCATGCCGGCCGCGCAGGCCTGCTCGGCCCAGTGGCCGACGCGCCCCAGATGGTGCGACTGGCGCAGCCCCATCACGCAGACGCCATGCTCTCTGGCCCGGCCGATCGCCAGCGCCATGGCTTCCTCGGTCACCGCCTGGCCCATGCCGCGGTTGCCGTCCAGGCTCAGCATGCTGCCGCCGTCGTGCAGCACGCTGACGCTGCGGTTGAGTTGCAGCTCGTCGGCCTGCCACGACAGCACGTATTTGGGAATCATGCCGACGCCATGCGAATCGTGCCCGCTCAGGTTGGCGCCGACCAGGTGGTCGGCGGTCAGGCGCGCCTCGCGCATGTCGGAGCCGGCCGCCAGCCAGAGATCGGTGACCCATTGGTGCAGGGCGCGCGTGGAAATGTGGTGTTCGCTCATGTCTGTCTCGATTTGTTCTTGGAGGGGACGCCTTCGCGGTGACAAGGCGCAGGCCCGGGCGAGCGGACATTCTGGCAGCAATCTACCTGCAGGCGGCCCTTCCGGCCTTGCATTTTCTGCATAGCAGGCATGCAGGAAGAGGCGAGCGGCAGCGGCCGGCCAAAGGCAACAATCGGCGCCGTGCCTTCCCCGAACCCTGATGCACGCCATGCCTGCCGATTCCTCCTTGCCTGATGCCCGAAAGACCGATACCGCCAGGACTGCCGCGCCAAAGCGCCGCACCGGCGGCCGCGCGCTGGTCGACGCCCTGCGCCTGCACGGCGCGGACCGCGTCTTCTGCGTGCCAGGCGAAAGCTTCCTCGACGTGCTGGACGCGCTGCACGACCAGCCCGCCATCGAGCTGGTGGTTTGCAAGCATGAGGGTGCCGCCGCCAACATGGCCGAGGCCGACGGCAAGCTGACCGGCCGCCCGGGCATCTGCTTCGTGACGCGCGGGCCGGGTGCCACCCATGCCAGCATCGGCGTGCATATCGCGGCGCAGGATTCGACGCCGATGATCCTGTTCATCGGCCAGATCGCGCGCGCGCACATGGGGCGCGAGGCATTCCAGGAAGTGGACTACACCGCGATGTTCGGCGGCATGGCCAAGTGGGTGGCGCAGATCGACGATCCCGAGCGTATCCCCGAACTGGTCGCGCGGGCGTTCCAGTGCGCGACCTCGGGCCGGCCCGGACCGGTGGTGCTGGCGTTGCCTGAAGACGTGCTCGACGGCCTGTGCGAATGCGCCGATGCCGCGCCGTACCGGCCGGTCGTGGCGGCGCCGTCCCGGGACGATGCCCAGGCGCTGCGCGCCGCGCTGGCCGCCGCCGAGCGCCCGCTGGTGATCGCTGGCGGCGCCAACTGGAGCGCCGCGGCCGCAGCCGACTTCGCCGCCTTCATCAAGGCCTGGGACCTGCCGGTGGCCTGCGCCTTCCGCCGCCAGGACGTCTTTGACAACCGCGACGCGCACTACGCCGGCCACCTGAGCCTGGGCATGAACCCGCGGCTGGCGCAGCGCGTGCGCGACGCCGACCTGGTCCTGGCGTTCGGCACCCGCCTGGGCGATATCGCCACTGACGGCTACCAGCTGTTGATACCGCCGCGGCCGCGTCAGCAGCTGGTGCACGTGCATGCCGACAGCGCCGAGCTGGGACGCGTCTACCAGGCGGAACTGGCGATCCAGGCAGGTATCGGGCAGGGGGCACGTATGCTGGCCGCGCTGGACGTGCCTTCGTCCCTGCGCTGGGCGGAATGGACCCGCGCCGCGCGTGCCGACCATATCGCCTTCTCGGCCCCGGTGGCGCCCAACGCGCAGGCGCGCGGCGTCGACCTGTGCCAGGTGATGCAGCACCTCGACCAGGCGCTGCCGGACGACGCCATCCTGAGCAACGGCGCCGGCAACTACACGATCTGGCTGCACCGCTTCTTTGCCTACCGTAAACCGCGCACAGAGCTGGCTCCCACCTGCGGCGCCATGGGCTACGGCCTGCCGGCGGCCATCGCGGCCAAGCTGCGTGCGCCGCAGCGGACCGTGGTCTGCTTTGCCGGCGACGGCTGCTTCCAGATGTATCCGCAGGAGCTGGCGACCGCGGCGGAGGCGGGCGCCAACGTGATCGTGGTGCTGGTCAACAACGGCATGTACGGGACCATCCGCATGCACCAGGCCAGGCGCTACCCGGGGCGCGTCAGCGGCACCGGCATCCGCAACCCTGACTTTGTCGCCATGGCGCGCGCCTGTGGCGCGTGGGCCGAGCGGATAGAGCACGCCGACGGGTTTGCCGATGCCTTCGAGCGCGCCCGCGCCGCCGGCACGCCGGCCGTGATCGAACTGATGACCGATCCGCGCCAGCTCACGCCGGCCATGTGGGTGGAGGAGTGAGGTGCTGGCGAAACAGATGCGGCGAGGTGTGGTGCCTTCAGCGGTGCCGTCAGCGGAAATAATCGGTGAAGCGCCCGCGGATTTCGTCGATATTGGCCAGCGTGCCCGAGAGGTGCGCGCGCAGTGCGCTCTCGGCACGCGCCGGATCCCCGGCCGCGATCGCATCGACGATGGCGTCATGGTCGCGCAGCACCGCCGTCGCCTTGCCGGGAATCGGCAGGTGCAGGCGGCGCAGCCGGTCGAGGTGGCCGCTTTGCCGGCGCACCAGGGTCCACAGGTCGGGCACCCGGGCCGCTTCGTAGAGTTCGCGGTGGAAGGCCTGGTCGTTGACGTTGAATTCGTCGAGGTCTTGCAGCTCGAGCATCATGCGCTGCCGCGCGACCGTGGCGCGCAGGCGCTCGACCAGTACCGGGTCGGCCTGCAGCGCCAGCGTGCGCACGATCTCCAGCTCGACCGAACGGCGCAGGAAATGCGCCTGCGTGGCCAATGCGACGTCGATCGGGCTGACCACGGTGGCATGCTGCGGAAAGATGTCGACCAGGCCTTCTTCGCCCAGCCGGATCAATGCGTCGCGCACCGGCGTCTGGCTGATGCCGTACTGGTCGGCCAGCTCGGGGCGCGACAGCACGGTGCCCGGGGGCAGGGCCATCGAGATGATCTGGTCGCGCATGTGCTCGAACACCTGCGGGGCCGCGTGGCGCGTGCGGTCGAACTGGAACTTGGCGGCGGTAGGAACGGTTGCGGATGGCATGAGAAAGCTCGGCGCATGCCTGGATCGCCACACCGGTGGCGCCGAGGCGTTGCTGATGCGCTGGATTCTAAGGGATTTGACCCGCATTCTCTTACATTGACGTACTAATATATTAGTGCTTTAATGTTTTCGAAGGGTGGCTGGCGGCGTGATCGCCAGGCATAAGACAACAAGGTGGAAGAGACACATGACGGCTCGCAAGAAAACGCCGGACGCACTGCGCAGCGCGCGCTGGTTCGCACCCGATGACCTGCGTTCGTCGGGGCATCGGTCCCGGATCATGCAGATGGGCTACTCGCCGGGTGAGTGGATGGGCAAGCCGGTCATCGCCATCATCAATACGTGGTCGGACATCAATCCCTGCCACGCCCACTTCAAGCAGCGCGTCGACGACGTCAAGCGCGGCATCCTCCAGGCCGGCGGCTTTCCGATCGAACTGCCAGCGATCTCGCTGTCGGAAAGCTCGGTCAAGCCGACCACCATGCTCTATCGCAATTTCCTCGCGATGGAGGCGGAAGAGCTGATCCGCTCGCACCCGATCGACGGCGCCGTGCTGATGGGCGGCTGCGACAAGACCACGCCGGGCCTGCTGATGGGCGCCACCAGCGCCGGCGTGCCGGCCATCTTTGTTCCCGCCGGGCCGATGCTGCGCGGCAACTACAAGGGCAACGTGCTGGGTTCCGGCTCGGACGCGTGGAAATACTGGGACGAGCGCCGCGCCGGCAATATCACCGACGCGCAGTGGACCGGCATCGAGGCTGGCATTGCCCGTAGCCATGGCACCTGCATGACCATGGGCACGGCCAGCACGATGACGGCCATTGCCGAAGCCATCGGCATGACGCTGCCCGGCGCTTCGTCGATCCCGGCGGCCGACGCCAACCATATCCGCATGTGCTCCGAGGCTGGCCGCCGCATCGTCGATATGGTGTGGGAAGACCTGACGCCGCAGCGCATCCAGACGCGCCAGGCGTATGAAAACGCGATTGCCGTGGCGATGGCGATGGGTTGCTCCACCAACGCGATCATCCACGTCATCGCCATGGGCCGGCGTGCCGGCCATGACATCGGCCTGGAAGACTTCGACGCGGCCAGCCGGCGCGTGCCGGTGATCGCCAATATCCGGCCCAGCGGCGACAAGTACCTGATGGAGGACTTCTTCTACGCGGGCGGGCTGCCTGCGCTGATGCAGCGCATCAGCGATCGCCTGCACCTGGACGCGCTCACCATTACCGGGCGCCCGCTGGGCGAAACCATTGCCCATGCCGAGGTCTACAACGACGACGTGATCCGCACGCCGGAGAATGCGCTGTACCAGGAAGGCGCGCTGGCGGTGCTGAAGGGCAACATCGCGCCGGACGGCTGCGTGATCAAGCCCAGCGCGTGCGAGAAACGGTTCTTCCGCCATACCGGCCCGGCGCTGGTGTTCGACGACTACCCGTCGATGAAGGAAGCAGTGGAGCGCGACGACCTCGACGTCACCGCCGACCACGTGCTGATCCTGCGCAACGCCGGTCCGCAGGGCGGCCCCGGCATGCCGGAGTGGGGCATGCTGCCGATCCCGAAGAAACTGGTGAAGCAGGGCGTGCGCGACATGCTGCGCATGTCCGACGCGCGCATGAGCGGCACCAGCTACGGCGCCTGCATCCTTCATGTCTCGCCCGAATCGTACGTGGGCGGACCGTTCGCCCTGGTGCGCACCGGCGACCTGATCTCGGTCGACATCGAACGGCGCAGCATCCACCTGGAAGTCTCCGACGAAGAACTGGCGCGCCGTCGTGCGCAATGGACGCCGCCGCCGCCGCGCTTCGGGCGCGGCTATGGCTGGATGTTCTCCCAGCATATCCGCCAGGCCAACGAAGGCTGCGATTTCGATTTCCTGCAAACCGACTTCGGCGCGCCCACCGGCGAACCGAGCATCTACTGACGCCACCAGACCGGCAAGGACCACCATGACCCGACTTAGCCCCGCGGTACGGGACCAGCTCAAGACCGTCAGCACCGCCACGCTGTGCACCGCGCTGTTCAAGCGCGGCCTGCGCTACCAGTTCATTCAGGACGTACGCCCGCTCAATCCGGAGGGCGGCGCCATGGTGGGCGAGGCCTTCACGCTGCGCTATATCCCGGCGCGCGAAGACCTCAACCCCATCACCGTGTTCCAGGATCCCGCGCACCCGCAGCGGCAGGCGATCGAGCAGTGCCCGCCGGGCGCCGTGCTGGTGATCGACAGCCGCAAGGATGCGCGCGCGGCCTCGGCGGGCTCGATCCTGGTCACGCGGCTGATGCAGCGCGGCGGCGCCGGCATCGTCACCGACGGCGGCTTTCGCGATTCGCCCGAGATCGCGCGGCTGGCCATGCCGGCGTACCACCAGCGGCCTTCGGCGCCGACCAACCTGACGCTGCACCAGGCGCTGGAATTCAACGTGCCGATCGGCTGCGGTGATGTTGCGGTGTTTCCCGGCGACGTGGTGGTCGGTGACGGCGAGGGCGTGATCGTGATCCCGGCGCACCTGGCCGAAGAGATCGCCGCCGAGGCCGTGGAGATGACGGCGTTCGAGGACTTTGTCACCGAGGAAGTGAGCAAGGGCCGCTCGATCATCGGACTCTACCCGCCGACCAGCGAGCAGGCGCGCGAGGATTTCGTGGCCTGGCGCAAGGCCAACGGGCGCTAGCCGCTTCGCCCCGCCTAACACGCCAACGACAACAACACAGGCCGGCGCGACCGGCCATGGCAGGAGACATCATGAAGCAAGGGATTGCAGCCGCAAGGCGCAGCGCCCGCACGCTGGCCGCGTGCGTGGCTTTCGGCCTCGGCGCGCTGGGCGCGCCGGCGCAGGCGCAGGACAAATGGCCGTCGCGGCCGATCACCTGGGTAGTGCCGTTTGCGGCGGGCGGCTCGACCGATATCGTCGCGCGTACCATCGGCCAGGAAGTCTCGCGCGCCCTCGGCCAGCCGGTGGTGGTGGAGAACCGGCCCGGCGCTGCAGGGGCGGTGGGGGCAGGCTACGTGGCGCGTGCCAAGGCGGACGGCTACACGCTGTTCGGCGGCACCATCAGCACCCACGCCATCAACGCGAGCCTGTACAAGAACCTGTCGTACGACCCGGTCAAGGACTTCGAGCCGGTCAGCCTGGTCGGCTATGTGCCGAACGTGCTGATGGTGAATGCGGAGCTGCCGGTCAGCAACGTGCAGGAACTGATCGCCTACGCGAAAAAGAAGAACGGCCTCAGCTTTGCGTCGTCCGGCGCGGGCACGTCGACCCATCTCGCCGGCGAGCTGTTCGCCGACCTGGTCCATGTGCCGATGACCCACGTGCCCTACAAGGGCAGCCCGCAAGCCGTGCAGGACGTGGCGGCCGGGCTGGTGCCGTTCCTGTTCGACCAGCTCACCGCGGGCGAGGCCATGATCAAGGCCGGCAAGCTGCGCGCGCTGGCCGTGACCTCGCCGAAGCGCTCGGCGCTGCTGCCCAAAGTGCCGACCATGGCCGAGGCCGGCGTCAGCGGCTTCGAGATGGTGTCGTGGCAGGCGCTGTATGCCCCGCATGGCACGCCAAAGGAAATCGTCCAGCGCCTGAACGCTGAAGTCGTCCGTGCACTGAAGCAACCCGCGGTGCAGCAGCGGTTGAGCCAGCAGCTTGGCATGGAAATCGTGGGCAGCACGCCCGCGGAGCTGGCTGGGCTGATGGACAAGGAGATTCCGCGTTGGGCTGCGTTGGTGAAGAAGTCGGGGGCGAAGGCGGAGTAAGCGGCCGTCGCCACGTCGGACACTGAATCCCGGCGCGAGCCGTCGCGCAAGCTCCCCTCTCCCCCGGCCCCTCTCCCGCGCGCGGGAGAGGGGAGCAAACCGCCGGCTCCGATTCATGAACAATCAGGCAGGAGACACCATGACAATCAACTTCCGATCCTCCCGGCTGGCCGCGGCGCTCGCCGCGGCAGCCCTCAGCATCGCCTTCACCCCCACCGCCGCCCACGCCCAGGGCTATCCCACCAAGCCCATCACCATCGTCGTGCCGGCTTCCCCCGGCGGCGCCATCGACCTCGTTGCACGCCTGGTCGGCCAGAAGCTGACCGAGGCCTGGGGACAGTCCGTCGTGGTCGACAACCGCAGCGGCGCCACCGGCATCGTCGGCACCGACCTGGTGGCAAAGGCGGCCCCGGACGGCTACACGCTGGCGCTGGTGGCAAGCAGCCACGCCATTAACCCCAACATGGTGCGCAAGCTGCCGTTCGACACCGTCAAGAGCTTCGAGCCGGTCGCGCTGACACATTTGGTGCCGCTGATGCTGGTGGTTTCGCCCTCGGTGCCGGCGAAGTCGGTCAAGGAACTGATCGCCTACGGCAAGGCGCATCCCGGCCAGCTGTCGTTCGCATCGAGCGGCTCGGGCGGTGCTCCACATTTCTCCGGCGAACTGTTCAAGAGCATGGCCGGCCTCGACATGGTCCACATTCCGTACAAGGGCAGCACGCTGGCGCATCCCGACCTGACCAGCGGGCGCGTCTCGCTGATGTTCGACACCGTGGCCGCGATCAACCCGCAGGTCAAGGCCGGCAAGGTGAGGGCGCTGGCAGTCACCACCACCAAGCACGCGGCCATCGCGCCGCAGTTGCCCACCATGGCCGAAGCCGGTCTGCCGGGCTACGACACCAGCACCTGGGGCGGCGTGCTCGCGCCCGCCGGCACGCCCAAGGCTGTGATCGACAAGCTCAATGCCGGCATCAACCAGGCGCTGGCCGCGCCGGACGTGCGCGAACGCCTGCTGGCGGCAGGCATCGAACCCGCCGGCGGCAGCCCCGCGCAGTTCTCGGGCTTTATCCAGACCGAGATGGTCAAGTGGGCCAAGGTGGCAAAAAACGCCGGCATCCAGCCGGAATGACCCGACGCACACGACGCTCATCCCGACAACGCCAATCGAACCTCTCCTCAAAGGAATCCTTGCGCATGAAACCCCGCCTGTTGCAGCACGGCCGCCTGCCCGAAGCCACCGAAGTGCGCCTCGCCCAGCACTACGACGTTCACCCGTTCTGGGCCGAAACCGATCCCGCCGGCTTCCTGGCCCGCCACGGCAGCGAGTTCGTCGCGCTGACGACGCGTGCCGCCATCGGCGCCGATGCCGCGCTGCTGGCCGCGTTACCGTTGCTGCGCGTGATCTCCAGCTTCGGCGTCGGCCTGGACAAGCTTGATCTCGACACCGCGCGTCAGCGCGGCATCGCCGTGGGCTATACGCCAGACGTGCTCAACGACTGCGTCGCCGATACCGCGTTCGCGCTGCTGCTGGATGTCTCGCGCAAGGTCAGCGCCGCCGACCGCTTCGTGCGCCGCGGTGAATGGCCGCAGGGGCAGCCGTTCCCGCTGGCGACGCGCGTCAGCGGCAAGCGGCTCGGCATCATCGGCATGGGCCGCATCGGCCGCGTCATCGCGCATCGCTCGGTGGGGTTCGACATGGAAGTGCGTTATCACAGCCGCAACCCGGCCGACGACGCGCCTTATCCCCATGAGCCGTCGCTGGAAGCGCTGGCGCGATGGGCTGACTACCTTGTTGTGGCCACCGCCGGCGGTCCCGCCACGCGTCACCTGGTGTCCGCCGCCGTCCTCGATGCGCTGGGCCCGCGCGGCTTCCTGATCAATATCGCCCGCGGCACGGTGGTAGACGAGGCGGCGCTCGTCGACGCGCTGTCGCAGCAGCGTATCGCCGGCGCCGGCCTGGACGTATTCGAGGACGAACCGAACGTGCCCGAGGCGCTGTTCGGACTGGACAACGTCGTGTTGCTGCCGCATATCGCCAGCGCCACGCATGAAACGCGGCAGGCGATGGCGGAATTGGTGTTCGAGAACCTTCAGCAGTTCTTTGCCACCGGCGCGGTGAAGAAGTCGGCGATCTGATACTGGTTTGAACGCGGCGGCAGGGGGATCAAACCGAGGTATTGCGGGCGCTTTCAGGAGTCCCCGGTGGTTCGGCTGGCAGCACCGGTTTGTCGACATGTGCAACCGGCGGCACAACGTCAGTGGACGGTATGGCACGGGAGCAATCGATACGCTGGATGATGTCGCCGGTCTTGTCGTGCACATAGAGCATCGCCTGTCGCTCCACGGCGAGCGACGTGGCGAGGGCGATGGCGCTGGTCATGTCGAGGCCGACCTGGAGGCGTCCTTCCCCCTCAGCCGCGATTGCCCAGTGCCCATCGAAAACAACATGCACATTGCAGTTCTGAACAGGCATTGGCTACTTCCTCCGTGGCGGGGCCAAAGGAACCCCTCAAACATTGTAGACACAAGCTGGCATGGGACTGCCCCGAACGGGTGCGCCTGGAACTCGCGAGTTACATACAGCCAGACTCAGCCGATTCTAGCGTCCCCGCGCCCGGATTATTTGCTCGCAAGTCCCGTACCTTGGGAAGTGCGGTCGACCGCATCACGCCATGAAGCTTGCCCAGCCCCGTCGCAACATTAGAAGCAGCAGATCCGTTTGAAAAAAATGCGTGATCTGTCCGGGCACGTGTAGAGATTTCGCTCCGGGCGACCCGTGTCCTGCGCGGGAGTATCCGCAGCGCGTGCTGCAGGCAGCATACGCAAGCCACCGTCGGCACCACTTCATCGCCACACCCAGCATGCACTTTGCCGTTCCGCCGTTGCCGTCCTACAACTGAAGGCACCGGGCCGCACTTGTCGAGGAGACATATCATGTGCCGCTGGCTGGCATACTCGGGCAGATCCGTTCCGCTGGAAGCGGTGCTGTTCCAGCCGGAACATTCATTGATCGACCAGAGCCTGAATTCCAGGCTCGGCCATACCACCACCAATGGCGACGGCTTTGGCGTCGGCTGGTATGGAAGGCATTCCGAGGTGCCGTTCCGCTATCGCTGCCTGCATCCGGCATGGAGCGACACTAACCTGCGCGAGACCGCGCGCGCGGTGCGGGCACCGCTGTTCCTGGCCCATGTCCGCGCGGCCACCGGCACGCCTACGCAGGAGACCAACTGCCATCCGTTCCGCTTCGGCCGCTGGCTGTTCGTGCATAACGGGCTGGTCCGCGAATATCCGCTGCTGCGGCGCGACCTGATGATGGCCGTGGCGCCGCACCTGTTCCGCTGGATCGAGGGATCGACCGACTCGGAGGTGATGTTTTTCCTCGCGCTGACCTTCGGCCTGGAGCGCGACCCCCGTGGCGCGCTGGAGCAGATGGCGGGGCTGATCGAGGAGGTTGGCCATCGCAACGACGTGCAGTTCCCGCTCAACATGACGGTGTGCGTGACCGATGGCCAGCAGGTCGTTGCGGCGCGCTATTCCAGCGAGACGGCATCGCGCTCGCTGTTCCACAGCACCTCGTTCCGGCAGCTTCGCGCGCTTTATCCGGACGACCCGCGCATCATCGCCGCTGGCGACGATGCGTTCCTGGTGTTGTCGGAGCCGCTGATCGACGTGCAGGGGGTTTGGGAGGAGATCCCGGAAGCGACCATCCTGGTTGCCCGGAATGGCCAGATCGAGCACCAGCGCTTCGTGCCGCGGCTGCCGGAGCCGTCGGCCTAGGCGCTTGCGTGCCTGCTGGCAATCAGGCGGGGTTTTCGGGCGTCGACGGCTCTGCGGATTGCGCCGGCAGTGCTTGCTGTGCCGGTTCTGCCGATTGCGTCGGTTGTGCCGATTGTGCGGATTGTGCCGGTTGCTTGGGTTGCGGCTTGCCAGTGGCGGGGCGGCTGCGCTGCAGGTGCCGCGCGCGCCGGGCATCGGCTTCGGTAACCTGTCCGGCGGCCTCGCCGGCAAGGTCCACGCGCGCCGCGCCTTCCACCATGCAGTTCCAGTAGCGTGCGCCGCGGCACCAGGTCCGGATCGCGTCGCGCAGTTCGGCCTCGGTCAGCTTGAGTTCCGGCGCGTGCTGGACCAGGTCCTGGAAGATGCCGACCTTGAGCGGCACCTTTGGTGCGGGGCTCTTGGGGAAGACGGTGGGGAAACGCTTTTGCAGCCTGGCGATAGCGAGGACCACCGGATCGACGGGTTTTTCCGGTGTGGCCGGCGCGGCATTGCGTGCGCGCGGCGGCTTGTTGCCCTTGTTGCCCTTGGCGTCCTTGGTGTCGTGAGTACCCTTGGTGCCGTTGGTGCTCTTGGTTCGCTTTGCAGACTCGGCCGCCTTTTCGGCCTTTGCCTGTTCCACGAGTTTTGCCTTCAGCGCCGCCAGTTGTTCGAAGCCCATTATGTCAACACATGTAAACGTCGCGGCATTGTATCAGGGTGCCGTCTTGCACACCGGATCAGCGCTCGCGCGACAGGTTTTCAAGCCACAGGCTCATCAACCCGGCCCGGCCCCTCACGCCGAATTTGCGGAAGATCGTGGTGATGTAGGAATGGGTGGTGGAGACGGCAAGGCCGAGGCGCTGGGCGATCTGCTTCTCCGAAGCATCGGTCAGCAGCAACTGCAGGACCTTCTGCTCATGGGGCGCCAGCGGCACCGGGGAAAACGAGAGACCCAGCTCGACCACGCTCTTCTTCCGCAATGCCGTGACATCGCGCGCAACCCCGACGCGCATCCGCTCCGATTGCAGCCATCCGGCCGACCACATGATATGGACCTCATTGCCGTCCTTGTGCCGGTAGCGGTTCTCGAAGCCGATCCGCTTCTTGCCGGCCATGACTTCCTTGGCCTCGATCAGGGTCCGGTCGCGGTCGTCCGGCGTCACCAGGTCGATGATGGACTGGCCGGTGATTTCCTTTGGCGTGTAGCCGAGGATGCCTTCGCAGGCCGCGCTGACGTACTGGATGCGGCCGCTGGTATCGACCAGGAACATGGCATCCAGCATATGATCCGCGAATTCCGTGCGGTCCTTCCCGATCTCGTTCCCCATGGCAGTCTGGAAAATTACCGAAGCTGCTGCGCTGCGCCGACCCGCGTGCCGCCGGGTTCCCATGCAGGTGAAGACTAGACGACGCTTTCGCACCTGTAAATAACGCCAACGGGGTGCGCCAGATCCCCTCACATCACTTCACAGCGCTTCAGCGCCCCTTGAACACCGGATGGCGCGCGCATACCGACAGCACGATGCGCTCGGATTGTGTCAGGTAGTCGTTCAGCGCCGCCGCGCATTCGGCCAGCTTGCCGGCCTCGAACAGCTGCAGGATGTGCTGGTTCATCTCGACGTAAGGGCCGTGCAGGAATTCCGGGTCGTGCAGCATGCCGAACGCCAGGCGCAGTTCCGCGAGCAGGTGGGAGAACATCACGTTCAGGCGCTCGCTGTCGGCCAACTCCACGATCGCCATGTGGAATTCCATATTGGCGGTGCCCGCGCCCTGCCAGTCGCCGCTGTCGCGGCAACGCAGCCCCGTCTCCACCGCTTCGCGCAGGTGCTTGCGGGCCGGATGGCTAGGATAGGCCTGGGCAATGGCCTGGCATTCGATCATCCGGCGCACCCGATAGATGTCGATGATCGACGCAATGCTGGGAATCGCCACCGACACGCCGCGGTTGGGCTCGTGCTTGAGCAGGCCCTCCTTGGTCAGCACGCGGAAGGTCTCGCGCAGGGTGTTGCGGGAAATCTGCAGGCTTTCGCTCAGCGCCGCTTCCGACAGGCGCTGCCCCGGCTCGAACTCGCCATGCACGATGCGCTGGCGGATCTGTTCCGTGACCCGCTCGGCCAAATTCTTGACGTCAGGACTGGAGGACATTGGTGGCTGGATCGGGCACCGGCTCATTCCGGTGGGACCGTGACCGGATGTTAGCGCACTAAGGCACATTGTTGAACAATGTGCACAGCAATGGTGCTGACGATGGCCCGTAACGGTGCCTTAGGTGTATACCATGATCGATCAACACCAAAGATTGTTCAACAATAACAGTGCGGTGGTTGAGTGATACGTGCCGATAGATCAACATGGCATGCGATTTGCTAAACAACGCCGATGAAAACGAACATCGTCGTGAGTCAATGCGACGAGCTTTTTCCCACGCTTTGTCCATCTCTCAGTGAGCGCAACCATGTGGCTTAAAGAAACTAACGGAGAAGAGCGCAAGACGCTCTTTGCCGCCTTCGTCGGCTATGGCGTCGATGCCTTCGACTACATGATCTACACCTTCATGATCCCCACGTTCATTCTCGTGTGGGGCATGACCAAGGCCGAAGCCGGCTATATCGCGACCGGCGCGCTGATCAGCTCGGCCGTCGGCGGCTGGCTGGCCGGCATCCTGGCCGACAAGTACGGCCGCGTGCGGATCCTGCAGCTGACCGTGCTCTGGTTCAGCTTCTTCACTTTCCTGAGCGGGTTCACCACTTCTCCCGAGCAGCTGTTCGTCACGCGCATGCTGCAGGGCCTGGGCTTCGGCGGCGAATGGTCGGTCGGCTCGCTGCTGATCGCCGAGATGATCCGCGCCCGCCACCGCGGCAAGGCCGTCGGCCTGGTGCAGAGCAGCTGGGCGGTTGGCTGGGGGCTCTCGGCGATTGCGTTCTGGGCGGTCTATGCCCTGGTCGAGCAGCAATACGCGTGGCGCGTGCTGTTCTGGATCGGCGTGCTGCCGGCGGGCTTCATCCTCTACATCCGCCGCAATATCAGCGAACCGAAGGTGTACCGCGAAACCCGGGCCAAGCTGGCCCGCACCGGCGAAAGCAGCAACTTCATGCTGATCTTCAAGCCCGGCGTGCTGCGCGTCACCGTGCTGGCCAGCCTGCTCGCGACCGGCATGCAGGGTGCCTACTATTCGGTGACCACCTGGCTGCCCACCTACCTGAAGATGGAGCGCAACCTGTCGGTGCTCAACACCAGCGGCTACCTGATGGTGCTGATCGCGGGCTCGTTCGCCGGCTACCTGACCAGCGCCTGGCTGTCCGACCACCTGGGTCGCCGCCGTTGCTTCATGCTGTTCGCGGTGAGCGCGGCCGTCCTGGTGATCTGCTACACGCAGCTGCCCATCACCGACTCGACGATGCTGCTGCTGGGCTTCCCGTTCGGATTCTTCCTGTCGGGCATTTTCTCGGGCATGGGGGCTTACCTGACCGAGCTGTACCCCAGCCATATCCGCGGTTCGGGGCAGGGCTTCTGCTACAACTTCGGCCGCGCGGTCGGTTCGATCTTCCCGGCCATGATCGGGCACATGAGCGCATCGATGTCGCTGGGCGTGGCGATCGGCTACCTGGCGGCCGGGGCCTATGCCCTGGTGGTCATTGCCTGCCTGATGCTGCCGGAAACCCAGGGGCGCGAACTGCTCGGCGAGGCCGAGGCGGCGCACTGAAACATTGAAGCACCGAAGCCCTGAAGCACCAAAACCACATCATGCATATCGATCTCAACAGCGACCTCGGCGAGAGCTTCGGCGCCTGGAGCATGGGCAACGATGCCGCCATGCTGGATATCGTCAGCAGCGCCAACGTGGCCTGCGGCTTTCATGCCGGCGATCCGGCGGGCATCCTGCAGACGCTGAAGGCCGCGGCGGAGCGCGGCGTCGCCGTGGGCGCGCACGTTTCGTATCCTGACCTGCAGGGCTTCGGCCGCCGCAACATGGACGTGGCCAGTGCCGACCTGGTCGCCGACGTGATCTACCAGATCAGCGCGCTGTCGGGTATGGCCGCCACCGTCGGCACCACCGTGCGCTATGTCAAGCCGCATGGCGCGCTCTACAACACCATCGCCAGCGACGAACGCCAGGCGCGCGACGTGATCGCCGCGATCCGCGCGGTGAACCCGGAACTGGCGCTGGTGGCGCTGGCGGGCTCGCCGCTGGTGGGCTGGGCGCGCGAGGCCGGCCTGCGCGTGATTGCCGAAGCGTTCGCCGACCGCGCCTACACGCCGCAGGGCACGCTGGTGTCCCGCCGCGAAAAGGGCGCGGTCCTGCACGATGCCGCCGACGTGGCGCAGCGCATGCTGCGCCTGGTGCGCGAAGGCACGGTTCAGGCCATCGACGGCAGCGCGGCGCGCGTGGAAGCGCAATCGATCTGCGTGCATGGCGACAGCGATGGCGCGCTCGAGATGGCGCGCGCCGTGCGCGCCGCGCTGGAGCGCGACGGCATCACGGTTCGCGCCTTTGCGTGAGTCGGCGGTTCTGAACACACTGGAGGAACACACATGCAAGCATCCGCACTGGAACGCGCCCACGCCGCGGTGAACGCCGCCCGCGAAGCGCGCGCGAGCTATCGCGCCGGCACCGTGCAGCCAACCGCCGGCATTGCGCCGGGCATGACGCAGGCCAACATGATCGCCTTGCCGCGCGACTGGGCCTGGGATTTCCTGCTGTACGCGCAGCGCAATCCCAAGGCCTGTCCCGTGCTCGACGTGATCGAGGCGGGCGCGCACCAGACCCTGCTGGCCGAAGGCGCGGACGTGCGCACCGACATCCCGCTGTACCGCGTCTGGCGCGACGGCAAGCTGGTGGAAGAGGTGGCCGATGCCACGCCGCTGTGGGCCGAGCATCCGGACCTGGTCACCTTCCTGATCGGCTGCAGCTTCACCTTCGAGACGCCGCTGCAGGAGGCCGGCATCGAGGTGCGCCATATCGTCGACGGCTCCAACGTGCCGATGTACCGCACCAGCCGCCAGTGCCGTCCCGCCGGCCGCCTGCATGGCGAGCTGGTGGTGTCGATGCGGCCCATCCCCGCGCATCGCGTTGCCGATGCCGTCTCCATCAGCGGGCGTTTCCCCTCGGTGCATGGCGCGCCGGTCCACGTGGGCGACCCGGCCGCGCTGGGCATCGCCGACATCGGCAAGCCTGACTTCGGCGACGCCGTGCGCATCGAGCCGGGCGAGATTCCCGTGTTCTGGGCCTGCGGCGTGACACCCCAGGCGGCAGTGATGGCGTCAGGCGTGCCGTTTGCCGTGACCCACGCGCCGGGCCATATGTTCATCACCGACGTGCCGGACAGCACGTACCACGTCTGAGACCGCCGGGTCTCTTGCGGAGCTAGTCTTGCGTTTCCTGCCCGTCACCTCGAATGCCCTGCTGGTAGAGCTGGCCGACCTCGGCCAGACGCTGGCCCTGCTGGCCTCGCTGCAGCGCGATCCGCTGCACGGCGTGGTCGAGCTGGTCCCCGCCGCGCGCACCATCCTCGTTCACTTCCGCCCGTCGGCCACCAGCGCCGCCGCGCTGGTGCGGGCCATCGCCGCGCGCGACCTGTCGCAGCGCGTCGGGCGCAGCGACACCCTGGTCGAGATCCCGGTGCGCTATGACGGCGAGGACCTGGCCGAAGTCGCGCAACTGCTGGGCATCACGCCCGGGGAAGTGGTGCGCCGCCACACCGGCAGCGAATACACCGTGGCCTTTACCGGGTTTGCCCCGGGCTTTGCCTACCTGAGCGGCGGCCATCCCAGCTTCGACGTGCCGCGCCGCAGTACGCCGCGCACGCGCATTCCCGCCGGCGCCGTCGGCCTGGCGGGCACCTTCAGCGGCGTGTATCCGCAGGCCAGCCCCGGCGGCTGGCAGATCATCGGCGTGACGCCGGTGGCGATGTGGGACCTGGATCGCGATCAGCCCGCGCTGCTGCAGCCCGGCTATCGCGTGCGCTTTGTCGATATCGCGAGGCTCAATTGCGTGGCGGATCCCACCGGCGCCATTGCCTCCGTCGCGCCGGTGTGCGCGGCATTGCCGGCCGACAAGGAGCCTGCTGCCGCGGCGCTGAAGGTGAAGGGCACCGGCCTGCAGACCGTGTTCCAGGACCTGGGCCGGCACGGCCAGGCGGGGCAGGGCGTGTCCGCCTCGGGCGCGATGGACCAGGCGGCGCTCAAGGCCGCCAACCGGCTGGTGGGCAACGGCAGCGATGCCGCGGCGCTCGAAACCATCGGCGGCGGCCTGCAGCTGCAGAGCGTCGGCGAGAGCGTGCTGGCAGTCACCGGCGCCGATGCGCCGCTGACGGTGCGCACCGCCGATGGCCGGCAGTGGGAGATCCCGAACCACCAGGCCGTGGCGCTCGCCGATGGCGACACGCTGGCCATTGGCCAGCCGCTGGCCGGCGCGCGCTGCTACGTCGCCGCGCGCGGCGGGTTTGCGGTCGCGCCGGTGCTGGGCAGCTGCGCCACCGACACGCTGGCCAGGGTCGGCCCCGCGCCGCTGGCCGTGGGCGATGTGATCGACCTGCGCCAGGCCCCGGCCGGTGCCATCGTGGGCGCACCCGAGATGCCCGCCGAGAACCTGCCCACGGTGGCGCAGGAGGTCGTGCTGGATGTGGTGCTCGGCCCCCGCACCGACTGGTTCACCCCTGAATCCGTAGCAGGGCTGGCCGCGCAGCGCTGGCAGGTCACGCCGCAATCCAACCGCGTGGGCCTGCGCCTGGCCGGCGAAGTGCCGCTGGAACGCGCCATTGCCGGCGAGCTGCCCAGCGAAGGCACCGCGCTCGGGGCGCTGCAGGTGCCGCCGAGCGGCCAGCCCGTATTGTTCCTGGCCGACCATCCGCTGACCGGCGGCTATCCCGTGATCGGCGCCGTGGCGCCATATCACCTCGACCGCGCCGGACAAATTCCGGTCGGTGCCTGGCTGCGCTTCAATCCCGTCGGCGCCTTCGAAGAACTGCAACCGTAATTGCCATGAAGAAAGTCCTGATTGCCAACCGTGGCGAGATCGCCGTTCGCATCATCCGCGCCTGCGCCGACTATGGCGTGGCCTCCGTCGCCGTCTATGCCAACGCCGATATCGACGCCATCCACGCACGCCTGGCCGACGAGGCCTATGGACTGGACGGCGACCGCCCGGCGGACACCTACCTGAATATCCCCAAGCTGCTCGAGATCGCGCGCCGCAGCGGTGCCGACGCCGTGCACCCGGGCTATGGCTTCCTGTCGGAAAGCGAAGCCTTTGCCCGCGCGGTGATCGATGCCGGCCTGACCTGGATCGGCCCGTCGCCGGAAACGATCGCCCGGCTGGGCGACAAGGTGGAGGCCCGCAAGATCGCGCTGCAGGTCGGCGCGCCGCTGGTGGCCGGCACGCCCGACCCGGTGACCGATGCCAACGAAGCGCTGGCCTTTGCCGAGCGCCATGGCCTGCCCATCATCATCAAGGCGGCGTTCGGCGGCGGGGGCCGCGGCATGAAGATCGCCTGGCGCATGGATGAAGTCGAGGAGCTGTACGCGTCGGCCGTGCGCGAGGCGGTCACCGCCTTTGGCCGTGGCGAATGCTTCGTCGAGCAGTTCCTGGACAAGCCGCGCCATATCGAAGCCCAGGTGCTGGCCGACCGGCATGGCAACGTGGTGGTGCTCGGCACGCGCGACTGCTCGCTGCAGCGGCGCAACCAGAAGCTGGTGGAAGAGGCCCCGGCGCCGTTCCTGAGCGACGAACAGCGCGCCCGCATCCACGCCGCCGCGCGCGACATCTGCGCCGCCGCGGGCTACACCAGCGCCGGCACCGTCGAATTCCTGCTCAGCACCGGCGGCGCGATCTCGTTCCTGGAGGTCAACACCCGCCTGCAGGTCGAGCACCCGGTGACCGAGCAGACCACCGGCGTCGACCTGGTGGTCGAGCAGCTGCGCGTGGCCGACGGCCTGCCGCTGTCGATCACCGAAACGCCGGCGCCGTTGGGCCATTCGATCGAATTCCGCATCAACGCCGAAGACGTCGGCCGCGGCTTCCTGCCCACGCCCGGCCCGGTGCAGTGCTTCGAGGCCCCGTCGGGCCCGGGTGTGCGCGTCGATTCGGGCGTGCAGACCGGTTCGGTGGTGCCCGGCACCTTCGACTCGCTGATGGCCAAGCTGATCGTGACCGGCGCCACGCGCGAGCAGGCGCTGGCGCGGGCGCGCCGCGCGCTGCGCGAGTTCCGGATCGAAGGCGTGGCCTCGGTGCTGCCGTTCCATCGCGCCGTGATCGATCATGCCGATTTCCTCGGCGCCGACGGCTTCAAGGTCCATACGCGCTGGATCGAGTCCGACTTCACCGAGCCGCTGGCCGCCGCCGTGCGCGCCGAGCCGCAGCCGGATGGCAGCCTGCTGCGCACCGCGATCGAGATCGACGGCCGCCGCATGGTGCTGGGCCTGCCGGCGCAGCTGCTGCGCGGCCTGGCCGACGCACCGGTGCAGGGCAGTGCTGTTGCTCCCGCGCCGGCTGCCACCACTAATGCCGCCGACCTCCCTTCGCCGATCGCCGGCACGGTACAGGCCTGGAAGGTCAACGTGGGCGACGAGGTCAAGGAAGGCGACCTGATCGCCGTGATGGAAGCGATGAAGATGGAGATGCAGGTTCACGCCCATCGCAGCGGCCGTGTCGCATGGCAGGCTGAAACGGGCGTGTTCCTGGCCGCTGGCACACGGCTGGCCAGCGTGGAGTGAGTGCAGCCGGGCGCCGGCTTATTCGTCGGCGCCGCCCATCTCGCGCAGGCCCTTGAATACAAAGGGTGCCAACAGCGCCGCGGCGGCCAGCGCCAGCAGCGCCGCCGAGCCGGGATGCGACACGAACACCAGCGGGTCGCCCAGGCTCATCTGCATTGCGCGGCGGAACTGGCTTTCGGCCATCGGCCCCAGGATCAGCCCGACGATCATCGGCGCGACCGGGTAGTCCAGGCGGCGCATGGCAAAGCCGACCAGCCCGAACACGACCAGCATGGCCAGCTCGACAATGGACGGGTTGGCCGCCAGCGTGCCCATCGCCGCGAACACCAGGATGCCGGCGTAGAGCCACGGTTGCGGCAGCTTGAGCAGGCGCACCCAGATGCCGATCAGCGGCAGGTTCAGCACCAGCAGCATCACGTTGCCGATAAACAGGCTGGCCACCAGCCCCCATACCAGGTCCGGCTTGTCGGCGAACAGCAGCGGTCCCGGCACCAGCCCGTATTGCTGGAAGCCGGCCAGCATCATCGCGGCGGTGGCGGAGGTGGGCAGGCCCAGCGTCAGCAGCGGCACCAGTGTGCCGCTGGCGGCGGCGTTGTTGGCTGCCTCCGGTCCCGCCACGCCTTCGATCGCGCCGCGCCCGAACTCGTTTTGATGGTCGGTCAGCTTGCGTTCGACGGTGTACGACAGCAGCGTCGGCACCTCGGCGCCGCCGGCCGGCAGCGCACCGATCGGGAAGCCGAGGGCGGTGCCGCGCAGCCAGGCCTTCCACGAACGCTTCCAGTCCATGGCGGTCATGCGCAGGCCGCCTTTGACGGCTTCGATGGTGTCGTGCACGCCCGTGAACTTCGCCGCGGAGAAGAACGTTTCCCCCATCGCGAACAGTCCCACTGCCAGCGTTGTGACCTGGATGCCGTCGAGCATCTCCGGCACGCCGAAGGTCAGCCGCGCTTGTCCGGTAAGCTTGTCGATGCCGATCAGCCCAAGGCCGATGCCCAGCGCCAGGCTGGTCAGCCCGCGCAGTGTCGAATCGCCGAAGGTGGCCGATACTGTGACAAAGGCCAGCACCATCAGCGCAAAGTAGTCCCACGGCCCGAACTGCACCGCCAGATCGACCAGCACGGGCGCCGTCAGCGCCAGGCCCACGGTGGCCAGCGTGCCGGCCACGAAGGAGCCGATCGCCGCGGTTGCCAGCGCCTGTCCGGCGCGGCCGGCGCGGGCCATGCGGTGGCCTTCGATCGCTGTGGCGATCGAGGCCGCTTCGCCCGGCGTATTGATCAGGATCGCCGTGGTCGAACTGCCGTACATGCCGCCGAAGTAGATGCCGGCGAACATGATCAAAGAGCCGGTCGGGTCGAGCTTGAACGTGACCGGCAGCAACAGCGCCACGGTCAGCGACGGGCTGATCCCCGGCAGGATCCCGACCAGCGTGCCGAGCAGCACGCCGATACCGGCAAAGAGCAGGTTGCCCGGCTGCGCCGCGACGGCGAGGCCCTGGGCCAGGTAGGTTAAAACATCCATGTGCAACTCCCTTCTTTGCCGGGCTTAACCGAATACCAGGCGTTCCAGCGGCCCGGCGGGCAGCGCCAGCGACAAGGCCTTGGCAAAGAACGCATAGACCAGCAGGTTCAGCACCACGCCGATCGCGGCTGACCGCATCACGCGGCGCTCGCCGAAGCCCAGCGCGGTGGCGATGGACAGCAGCGTGGCGCCGGCGATAAAGCCGCACTGCAGTTGCAGCACCGCCATCAGCGCCAGCAACCCCGCCAGCACGCAGCCGACCGCCTTCCAGTTCATCGGCTCGCGCGCCGGCGCCTCCGTCGTGCCCGTGCGCCGCGCCGCCGTAACCAGGTGCGCGGCGCCGAGCAGCCCGAGCAGCCCGGCCACGAACAGCATGCCGACGGCGGGGCCGATGCCTGCAGCCGGCGCCGGCGGCAACTGCCTGGCATCGGCGAACACCACCAGCGCCAGCAGCAACAGCCCGGCGCCGACAATGGCCTTGGGTTTATCGAAACGCGCGGCGGCACCGGCGCCACGTTGGGCTTGTGTGGTCATTGCTTTCATTTCGCCAGGCCGATCGATGCGAGGATGTCGCGCACGCGCGCCTGTTCAGACTTCAGGTAGGCACCGAATTTGTCGGCGGGCAGGTAGGCATCGTCCCAGCCGCGGGCCTTCAGGATCTTCTGCCATTCGGGCGACTTGACCGCCTTGTCGACCGCAGCGGCCAGCGCGGCGGCTTGTTGCGGCGACACGTTCGGCGGCGCAACGATGCCGCGCCAGTTCAGCAGCTCGACGTCCAGTCCTTGCTCCTTCAGCGTCGGCACGGCGATGCCGGGCATCCGCTGCGCCGACGAGATCGCCAGCGCGCGCAGCTTGCCGGTCTTGATCTGGCTCTCGAACTCGTTGTAGCCCGAGACGCCCGCGGTGACACGGCCGCCCAGCATTTCCGCCAGCGCCTCGCCGCCGCCGGAGAACGGCACGTAGTTCAGCCGCGCGGCATTGCCGCCCGCGGCCTTGACCACCAGCGCCGCCAGCATGTGGTCGGCGCCGCCGGCGGAACCGCCGGCCCATACCACCTTGCCGGCATCGGCCTTGATCGCGGCCGCCAGGTCCTGGATGCTCTTGTGCGGCGAGTTGGCCGGCACCACCACGACCAGCGCATCGGCGGTCAGGCGCGCGATCGGCGTGACCTTGTCGAGGCTGACCGGTGCCTTGTTGGTGACCACCGCGCCGAGCATGGTGATGCCCATGGTCATCAACTGGCTGCCATCACCCTTTGCGTTGTTGACGAACTGCGCCAGGCCCACGGTGCCGCCGGCGCCGGGGATGTTGTTGACCTGCACGCTTTTGGCCGCGCCGCTGGCGACCATGGCCTGCTGCAGCGAGCGCGACGCGCCGTCCCAGCCGCCGCCAGGCGCGGCGGGGGCGGTGATCTTCAGTTCAAGGGGCGCGGCCTGTGCGTGGGCGTGGTGCAGCGGCGCGGCGGCGCCGAGCAGGGCCAGCGTGGTGGTGGCGGCAAGCCGGTTCAGTTTGGCAAGCATGGTGTCTCCTGTTGTTAATGCTCTGGTGGCCTGCGATGCGGAGTGCAATGCGGGCGACGCAGGCGGGGGTATGCGTGGGATAAGCGTTGGGAACGCGTGGGGAATCGAAAGAAGTTCAGTCGGCAGCCTCGGCGGGCGCTACCGACGCCCCCGATATCTGGTGCCGTGCCAGCGCCTGCGCGACCAAGCCGCTCGCCTTCATCTCCTCAACAAAGGCATGCAAAGCCGCGGCGGCGGCGCTGCCGCGGCTTTGCGGCAGGCCCATGGCCTGGCGGATCACCATGAAGCGCTCGTCCAGCAGGCGCAGGCCGGGGTGCTTCGCCGCATCGGCTTCCAGTTGCTGGCGCACGCCGGCGGCCACTTCCAGCCCTTGCTCCAGGAAGGTCTGGACCACGGTCGGCGAAGTCGGCGCGTGCACGATCTGCGCCGCCTTCAGCTCGCGCGTCAGGAACAGGTCATAGGCGCTGCCCTTGCCGACCGCGACGCGGTTGCCGGCGACGTCGACCTCGGCGTTGGACCGGACCGGCGAGGCATCGCGTACCAGATGCCAGCCTTCGATCAGCACATACGGCGCGGTGAAGTGGATAGTCGCGGCACGCTTCGGATCGATGGCAAAGAAGCCGACGTCGGCCTCCTCGCTGGAAACCACTTCCACTGATTTGCCGGCGGCATCGACCACCACCAGTTGCAGCGGCAGGCCCAGGCGCTGTGCCAGCGCCTGGGCAAGGTCGACGGACACGCCGAAAGGCTGGCCATCCTCGCCGCGGTTGGCGAGGATCGGATTGCCGAGGTTGATCGAGGCACGCAGCACGCCGGTCGGGGCGAAGGCTGTAATCAGGTCGGGGTCAGGGCGCATGATGAAACCAGTGATTGGGGCAGGCCCGCCAAATGCAGGCCCGCGAGTTCGGGATAGCTCGCGACTGCGCATCGCGAGCGGTGAAACAGCACGCGTCAGCCGGCCGGCTGCGACAGCGTCTTGTGCAGGATCAGCGGGATGACGCCGCCACGCCGCAGCAGTTCGGCTTCGAGCTGCGTCTCGACCGCTGCCGTGGCGTCGATCACATCGACGCCACCGCCGGCGCGCACGATGCGGACGGGAATGCGGCAGCGCGGCGCGATGGCATGCGCAGGCGCCTCCACGTGGATCTTGTCGCCTGGCTTGATGCCGAGGGTATGCGGGCCGGTGCCACGCGGCAGCCGGATCGGGAGGATGCCCATGCCGATCAGATTGGAGCGGTGGATGCGCTCGAAGCTCGGCGCGATGACCGCGCGGATGCCCAGCAGCCGCTGGCCCTTGGCAGCCCAGTCGCGCGACGAGCCGGTGCCGTAGCGCTCGCCGGCGACCAGCACCACCGGATCGCCGGCGGCACGGTAGCGCTCGGCGACCTCGAAGATCGGCTGCACGTCGTTGCTGGGCACGTGCAGCGTGTGGCCCACCGGCGCGGCGGGATGCAGCAGGTTGGCCAGCGTCTTGTTGTAGAACGCGGCGCGCATCATCACTTCCCAGTTGCCGCGGCGCGAGGCGAACACGTTCAGGTCGTCGCGGTCTTCGCCGCGCGCGACGAGGAAGTCGGCAATGAAGCTGTCTTTCGGGATCGCGCTGGCCGGCGAGATATGGTCGGTGGTGATGTCGTCGCCCAGCACCAGCAGCGGCCAGGCCGTGTAGCTGCCTAGCTGGCTGCCTTCGTTGGCCGAGGCGAACGGCGGGCGGCGCAGCGCGGTCGAGGCCGGGTCCCACGGGTAGCGCGGCGTGTCTGGCGAAGGCAGGGCATGCCACAGCGGGTTGGCAGTGGCCATGCGGAAAGCCTCGCGGTAATCGGCGGGCGCGGTGCCGCGCGCCACCAGTGCGTCGATTTCCTCGCGCGTGGGCCACAAGTCTTTCAGGTAGACGGGGGTGCCATTGGCTGCGGTCTGCACCGGGTCGCGGCTCAGGTCGGCCTCGGCATTGCCGGCCAGCGCGAAGGCCACCACCAGCGGCGGCGACATGATGAAGCCCAGGCTCAGGTCCGGGTGGACGCGCCCCGGGAAATTCCGGTTGCCCGACAGGATCGCCACCGGCAGCGCGCTGCCATCGGCGATGGCGTCGGCGATCGGCTGCGTCAGCGGGCCCGAGTTGCCGATGCAGGTGGTGCAGCCGTAGCCGACGATATCGAAGCCGACCGCGGCGAGGTCATCGATCAGCCCCGCGCGCTCCAGGTAGCGCGCCGCCGCCGGCGATCCCGGTGCCATCGAAGTCTTGATCCACGCCGGCACCCGCAGGCCGAACGCACGCGCCTTGCGCGCGACCAGCGCGGCGGCTACCAGCAGCGCCGGATCGGTGGTATTGGTGCAGCTGGTGATCGCGGCCAGCGCCACCGGATGCCTGGGCATGACAGGATGCGCATGCGGCGGCGTGAAGCCGAACCCTTCCAGCGCGCGCGCCGTGTCCGCATAGCCGAGCAGGTCCTGCGGACGGCGCGGCCCGGCCACGTGCATGCCCACGGTATCGAGGTCCAGTTCCAGCACGGTGGTGTAGCGCGGCCGCGCGGCGCCGTCGAACCACAGGCCGACGCGGCGCGTGTACGCCTCGACCAGCGCGATCGCGGCCTCGTCGCGGCCGGTGCTGCGCAGGTATTGCAGCGTGTGGTCGTCGACCGGGAAGAAGCCGGTGGTGGCGCCATACTCGGGCGCCATGTTGGCGACCACGGCGCGGTCGCCGGCCGACAGCGCCGACACGCCCGGCCCGAAGAACTCCACGAATTCGCCGGAAACGCCCAGGTCGCGCAGCCGCCTGGTCACCGTCAGCGCCAGGTCGGTCGCCAGCACGCCGGGGCGCAGCGCGCCGGTCAGGCGCATGCCGATGACGTCGGGAATGCGCTGCATCACCGGCATGCCGAACATCACCGTCTGCGCCTCCAGCCCGCCCACGCCCCAGCCCAGCACGCCGATGCCGTTGACCATGGGCGTATGGCTGTCGGTGCCGATCATCATGTCCGGCACGGCCCACGCTTCGCCGCCGCGCTGTTCGCACGTGACCACGGTGGCGAGCTGCTCGAGGTTGATGGTGTGCATGATGCCGGTGCCCGGCGGATGGATGCGCACGCCATGCAGCGCCTTCGATGCCCAGCGCAGGAACCCGTAGCGCTCGGCATTGCGGCGCGTCTCGGTTGCCAGGTTGCGCGGCACGGCGTCGGGGCGGGCGTAGTACTCGACCGCCAGCGAGTGGTCCACCGACGAATCCACCGGCAGCACCGGATTGAGCAGGTCGGGGTCGCGGCCAGCCTCGGCCACGGCATCGCGCATCGCGGCCACGTCGACCAGCGCGGGCGTGCTGGTGGTGTCGTGCATCAGCACGCGGCCGGGCTGGTAGGCGATCTCGGCTTCGCTGGTGCCGTGCTCCAGCCAGGCCAGGATGCCGGCGACCGCGTCGTCGCGCTCGGCGCCTTCGGCATTGCGGATCACATTCTCCAGCAGCAGGCGGAGGACGACGGGCAGGCGCCAGAGCTTGTCGCCGGCGACGGCGGGCAGGTCGACGATGCGGTAAGTGGCGTTATCGACGTACAGCGCTGCCGTCGGGATGGGGTCAGTGTTTTCCATTCATGCATTTTTGCATGTATTCACGCAAAAATGCAATCAAGCGGAAACCCGAAGACCTGCCAGATGCAATCCCCGAACGTGGTCTGACCCTAACCAGCGCCGGCCCGCTGCACGCCCGGCCGCAGGTCCTCCACCACAAAGGCCGCCTGTGTGCCAATCGGGCTGTCCACGCGCGTCACGTCTTCCACGGCACGCAGCGTGGCGGCCCAGCGTGCAGGCGTGGCCTCAACCACGGTGTATCCGCGCTGGTCCGGCCGCGCATGCACGATATGCGGATTCCGGGCCACGATGTTTGCGGCACTCTGCACGCTGCTGCCCGAGGCCGAGGCGATGGAGGTCGTGCAGAACTCGCTGGCGATCACGCGAGATGACGGATTGCTGAAGTCCGCCAGCACATTGCAGGCGTAGTGCTGGTGGATATCGCCGCCGATGAACACGGTATTGCGCGGCGCCGCCGCGGCGATGCTGTCGAGCAGGCGCTGGCGCGCGGCGGGATAGCCGTCCCAGGTGTCGCTGTGGAAGGCTTCCGCCGGCGGCGCCTTGTAGTTGCGCCGCGAGAAGATGGTCTGCTGCGCAATTGCGCTCCAGCGCGTCTGGTCGCGCTGGTCCTGCGCCAGCCCCTGTGCCAGCCATTGTTCCTGCGCGCTGCCCAGCATGGTGCGGCGCGGGTCGTAGAGCGCGCTGCATTCGCCGGGGGACACAGCGCCCTTGCGTGGCTGCCCGGGTTCGCGGCAGGGCTGGGTATCGCGATACTGGCGGTCGTCCAGCACATGGAAATCAACAAGCCGGCCCCAGCGGTGGCGTGCCTGGATGTTCAGCGCATCCGGCATGCCAAGGCCCGCGGTGCCGTGCACCAGCGCACTCGCGCGGATCGGCATGTTCTCGTAGAACGCCTGGTAGCCGGCCGTGCGCCGGGCGAGAAACGCTGCCGCGGGCTCGCTCCCCGAGCGTCCCGCGTAGTCGTTCTGGACTTCGTGATCGTCCCAGGTGACCAGCCACGGGCATGCGGCATGCATGGCCTGCAGCAGCGGGTCGCTCTTGTACAGCGCGTAGCGGTCGCGGAAGTCCTGCAGGCTGGTCGCGGTGGGCAGGCTGTGCGCGCGTGGCAGGTTCGCGCGCGCGTTGGCCGGCACTGCGGCCTCGTAGATGTAGTCCCCCAGGAACACCATCAGATCCAGGTCTTCCTGCCGCATCTGCCGGTACGCGGCGTAGTGGCCTTGTTCCCAGCGCTGGCAGGAGGCAAAGGCAAAGCGCACGCGCGGGACCAGTGTGTCGGCCGCTGGCGCGGTGCGGGTGCGGGCAGGGGCGGTGGCCGCGTCGCCGTGCATGAACCGGTAGAAGTACCAGCGGTCGGGGCGCAGCCCATCGACTTCCACGTGGACGGAATGGCCCAGCTCGGGCAGGGCCTGCGCATGGCCGCGGCGGACGATGCGCCGGAATGCTTCATCTTCGGCGACTTCCCACTGTACGGTCAGCGGTTCTTGCAGCGGCGTGGTGCCATGGGCATCGGCCTGCGGCGTACCGGGGATGGCGCCGCCGAGCAGGCGCGTCCACAGTACGAATCCGTCCGGCGTCGGCGCGCCGCTGGCCACGCCCAGTGCGAACAGGTCGCGCTCGCGCAGCGTAGCGGAGATGGCCCAGCGGGGCAGTTGCGTGGCAAGGGCGGAGGCTGCTGCCAGCTTCAGGAAAGTTCTTCTGTGCATGCCGGTTCCCGGGATGTCGGAGGTTCGTTTCGCGCTGTCGATGCGCAGAACTATAGCGAAACGGGCTAACCGTTTCGGATACTCAGAAGTTCTCCTGGATGCACTCTGGCCGCGGGGGAGAGGGCGGCTGTTCAGTCAAGAGCTTCCCATGGGAAAGCCCCCGCCAACCAGCTGACCGTCCATCGCTTCCTGGATTCCTGTTTTCCGCTTTCCGTAAGGATCGGCCCGACCGCTTAATTGATGGCCGCGCCCCGTCGCCATATCGTTCAGCCAAACCAACAAGACGATACGGGCGCAGCTTCGGACCCGGTCGGTGCCGTTCCATGCGGCCACACAAACAAGGAGACAAGACATCATGGCCTATTCCTTCCATACGTTGCCGTAGCGGCAGATCCGAATCTCCGGCCGGCTCCCCGCGCTGCCGGATTCTCCTGACTTCCTTGCCAGGCGGTGTGCGCAGACGCGCGCAGCCGCGACGGAGCCGTTATGTCGTCACACATCATTTCCATCTCGGTGCTAGGGCTGATGTTCGTCATCGCCACGGTCCTGCCTATCAACATGGGCGCGCTTGCCTTTGTCGGTGCCTTCCTGGTCGGCACGCTGGTCGCGGCCATGCCGGCCAAAGCCATCCTTGCCGGCTTTCCTGCCGACCTGTTCCTGACCCTGGTCGGCATCACCTACCTGTTCGCGGTGGCGCAGAACAACGGCACCATCGACTGGCTGGTGCGGCTCGCGGTGCGCGCCGTGGGCGGCAGGATTGCCGCCATTCCGTGGATCATGTTCATGATCGCGGCGCTGCTGACATCGGTCGGCGCGGTCAGTCCGGCGGCGGTGGCCATCATCGCGCCGATTGCGCTGGGCTTTGCCGCGCGCTACGGCATCAACCCGCTGCTGATGGGCCTGATGGTCATCCACGGCGCGCAGGGTGGCGGCTTTTCGCCGATCAGCATCTATGGCGGCATCACCAACAAGATCGTGCAAAAGGCAGGGCTGCCGCTCAATGAGATGGCGACCGCATTTGCCAGCCTGGGCGTGAACCTGGCCGTGGCTGCTGGCCTCTTCGTTGCTCTGGGCGGGCTGCGCCTGATGCGGCAATCGGCGCCGGTGGCCGCGCCGCAACCGGTTGGCGGCTGCGTGTTGGCCATGGGTGCGCCGTTCGGCGCGCGCACCGTGCCGGCACAAGGGGCGCAGATCTACGGCGACGCGGAGGCCGAGGCCGGCATCGAAGAGCAAAAGACGATGGCGCGCGACCGCGCTTCGCTGCTCGGCGGCGAACCGGAAGGTGCCGCCGAGGCGCCGGCCGGCCTCTACCAGTACCTGACCGTGGCGGGCCTGGCCGCGCTGGCGGTGCTGACCCTCTATTTCAAGCTTGATATCGGCTTTGTCTCGCTGACCATCGCGCTGCTGCTCACGCTGATGGCGCCGGAACTGCAAAAGCGCGCGCTGGGCCAGGTGTCGTGGCCAGAGATCATGCTGATCGTCGGCGTCAGCACCTTCGTCGGGGTGATGGACAAGATGGGCACCATCGACTTTGTCGGCCACAGCGTGGCCAGCCTGACGTCGCCGCTGATGGCCGCGCTGCTGCTGTGCGTGGTCGGCGCGGTAGTGTCGGCGTTCGCCTCGTCGACCGCCGTGCTGGGTTCGCTGATCCCGCTGGCCGTGCCGTTCCTCCAGCAGGGATCGGATGTGAGCGCCATCGGCTTTATCGCCGCGATGGCGGTGTCCTCGACCATCGTCGACGTCAGCCCGTTCTCGACCAACGGCGCGCTGGTGCTCGCCAACGCGCAGGGCGTGGACCGGCAGGCCTTCTTCCGCACGCTGCTGATCTATGGCGCGCTGGTCACCGTGATTGCGCCAGTCGTGCTGTGGTTCGTCTTCGTCGTGCTGTGAGCTTCCTGTTGCCGCTTCCATGCCTCATGGGCCAATCCGGCTGGCGGTGCGCGCTGGCCGCCACGCGGCTAAGATAGGAGCTTGCCCCCAACCACAATCCCGACCCATGAGAATCCGCATCGGCGAAGAGATCACCTTCCGCAAACTCGAAGCACTGCTGGCATTCATGGAATCGGGCAACCTGGCCAAGGCGGCCGAGATCCTGGATACCAGCACGGTCAGCGTGCACCGCGCGCTGCATTCGCTGGAAGAGGGCACCAGTTGCGCGCTGTTCCGCCACGAGGGCCGCAACCTGATTCCGACCGACGCCGCCCATGTGCTGGCGGATACGGCAAGAGAAGTGCTCAAGGCCATGGCCGACGGTATCCGCGCCACGCGCGAGGCCGCCGGCTATTCGGCCGACCACCTCAAGATCGGGTCGCTCTATTCGCTGACGGTCCAGACGGTGCCCAAGATCGTGATCGGCCTGAAGCTGCGGCGCCCGGAACTGCAGACCGAGCTGGTGCTGGGATCGAATGCGGACCTGCTGCAGAAGCTCAAGCAGGGTTCGATCGACGCCGCGTTGATGGCCGTGCCCGAGCCGGATCCGGAGATCGAGTCCATACCGCTGTTCGAGGACGATATCTTCTTTGCGGCGCCGGCCGATTCGCCCTATGCGTCGATGCCCGCGGTGGACCTGCGTGCCTGCCGCGACGAGCCGTTCGTGAGCCTGAGCGAGGGTTTCGTCACCTACAGCGGATTTGTCGAGGCGTTCCGCATTGCCGAATTCACGCCCAATGTGGTGATGAAGGTCGGCGATATCTTTTCGCTGATGAACCTGGTGGGCGGCGGCATCGGCTACACGCTGCTGCCGGGCCGGGTGAAAGGCGTGTATTCGCGCAATGTGGCGTTCGTGCCGCTGGCCGGGGAATACGACATCAAGCAGACCATCGCCCTGAACTTCCTGCGCCGCCGCGAGCGCGATCCCAACTTGCTGGCGCTGGCCGCGGCGTGCCGCATGGCGATGCGCGACGGCTGACCAGTAAAGGGGATACGGGCGGCTCTTTGCCCACACCCTGATCACGCTTCCGGCCAGCGTAACGGTTCATTTTCCGGCGTGATTGTTTGCTGGACGCCGCCTGTTTAAGGTGGAGCCATCAGACAGACGCCAGCCGGAGACGCGATGACCAACACCAGCACGGGCCGCCAATGGAATACCCGCAGGGAAGCCAAGGCGCGCCGCAAGCAGAACGCCGCAGCCATTGCCGACGGCAAGGTGGTGCCGACCAGCGACATCGTCGCCTTCCTGGAGGCCGTGCTGGCGTCCGGCGACCGCGTGGTGCTGGAGGGCAACAACCAGAAGCAGGCTGACTTCCTGTCGCGTTCGCTGGCGCAGGTCGATCCGGCGCGCGTGAATGCGCTGCACATGATCATTCCCAGCGTCAGCCGGGTCGAGCACCTCGACCTGTTTGAACGCGGCATCGCGCACAAGCTGGATTTCTCGTACGCGGGGGCGCAGAGCATCCGCATCTCGCAGTTCCTGGAGGACGGGCAGCTCGAAGTGGGCGCGATCCATACCTATATCGAGCTGTATTCGCGGCTGTACGTGGACCTGGTGCCCAATGTGGTGCTGATCGCCGGCTACAAGGCCGATCGCCAGGGCAACCTCTATACCGGCCCGAGCACCGAGGATACGCCGGCGCTGGTCGAGGCCGCGGCATTCCGCGACGGGCTGGTGATCGCGCAGGTCAACGAGATCGTCGACGATCCCGCGGGCCTGCCGCGCGTCGACGTGCCGGGCTCCTGGATCGACTACGTGGTGCATGCGGACCAGCCATTCTTCTGCGAGCCGCTGTTCACGCGCGATCCGCGGCTGATCAAGCCGGTCCACGTGCTGATGGCGATGATGGCGATCCGCGGCATTTACGAGCGCCACCAGGTGCAGTCGCTCAACCATGGCATCGGCTTCAACACCGCGGCGATCGAGCTGATCCTGCCGACCTATGGCGAGTTGCTCGGGCTGAAAGGCAAGATCTGCAAGTACTGGACGCTCAACCCGCACCCGACGCTGATTCC
Source organism: Cupriavidus sp. NPDC089707 (assembly GCF_044748965.1). Taxonomy (NCBI): domain Bacteria; kingdom Pseudomonadati; phylum Pseudomonadota; class Betaproteobacteria; order Burkholderiales; family Burkholderiaceae; genus Cupriavidus; species Cupriavidus sp. NPDC089707. Next base: position 82,853 of record NZ_JBIVHB010000018.1, on the reverse strand, counting down.
GGCGATCGAGACCGGCTGGGTCGAAAGCGTGCACAGCTTCGGCAGCGAACTGGGCATGGAAGCCTACGTGGCCGCGCGGCCGGACGTCTTCTTCACCGGCGCGGACGGCTCGATGCGCTCGAACCGGGCCTTCTGCCAGCTTGCCGGCCAATACGCGGTGGACCTGTTCATCGGCTCGACGCTGCAGATCGACGGCGACGGCCATTCGTCCACGGTGACGCGCGGGCGTTTGTCGGGATTTGGCGGGGCGCCCAACATGGGCCACCAGCCGGGCGGGCGCCGCCACCCGACGCCGGCCTGGCTGGACCTGATCGAGACCGACGATCCGCTCGCACGCGGCCGCAAGCTGGTGGTGCAGATGGTCGAGACCTTCCAGGCGGGCGGCAAGCCGACCTTCGTCGAATCGATGGATGCGGTCGACGTGGCGCGCGAAAGCGGCATGCCGCTGGCGCCGGTGATGATCTACGGGGACGACGTCACGCACGTGCTGACCGAAGAAGGCATCGCCTACCTGTACAAGGCGCAATCGCTGGAGGAGCGGCGCCGGATGATTGCCGCCGTGGCCGGCGTCACGCCAATCGGCCTGAAGCACGATCCCGCCACCACGCGCCGGATGCGCAGCGATGGCCTGATCGCGTTGCCGGAGGACCTGGGCGTGCAACGCAGCCAGGCCACGCGCGGCCTGCTGGCGGCCAAGAGCATGGCCGACCTGGTCGACTGGTCAGGCGGGCTGTACGAGCCGCCGGCACGCTTCCGGAGCTGGTGATGGCAGCCGCCACTGCAAGGATCCTGCAAGCGCAGACCCCGTACGTTACGTACGCCCCGCACGTGCCTGCGCAGCGCCCGGCGGCCTCCGCCCATGCCGAGGCGCTGGCGGGACTCGCCGTCGGCGCCATTGCCGAAGAAGCGCGCCTCTCGCCCAAGCCTGGCCTGGTCGACAGCCGCGGCAGCGGTGCGCATGCCGACCTGACGCTGCCGCTGATGCTGCGCTCGGCGCACGCGCTGGGGCCATCGTTCGCGGCCATGGCAGAGGCCGGCCTGCAGGCGCCGCGCCTCGGCTATGGCCTGCGCGAACAACTGGGCGCGCTGGGCCGCGAGGCCGAGGCCGTGATGCTGGCGGCTACCGGCGGCGTCAACACACACCGGGGCGCGATCTGGTGCATCGGCCTGCTGGTCGGGGCCGCGGCGCACGCCAGCGCGGCAGGGCTGGCCGCCAGTGCCAGGACGATCAGCGCCACGGCTGGCGCCATCGCCTCGCTGGCGGACCGGCACCGGCCGGCGCTCACCGGCAACAAGGGCGAACTCGCCTGCCTGGCCTACGGTGTCGGCGGCGCGCGGGCACAAGCGCGGGCGGGCTTCCCGCACGTGACGCGGCTGGCGCTGCCGGCACTGCAGCGCAGCCGCGCGCGCGGCGATACCGAATCGACGGCACGACTGAACGCGCTGCTCGCGCTGATGAGCGAGCTGGACGATACCTGCGTGCTGGCCAGGTCGGGGCGGCCCGGGCTGGACTACATGCAGGCCGGCGCCAGGGCGGTGCTGTCGGCAGGCGGCGCGGGCACGGTGGCCGGGCGGCGCCACCTGCGCAGTCTCGACGCCGGCATGCTGGCCAGGCGGGCCTCGCCGGGCGGCGCGGCGGACCTGCTGGCCGCGACGATCTTCCTCGACCGGCTGGCACGGGACGGGACTGCCGATGTGACGGCCGCGGGCAATGACTTCAGGGGACTTTGATGGAACAACTGCGATTTGAATTCCCGGCGGGACAGCCGGCCACCGGACGCGTACTGGTCGGCGTGGTGGGGTCGGGCGACCTGGAGGTATTGGTCGAACCGGGCCAGGGCGGCAAGACCACGGTGGAAGTCACCACCTCGGTCAATGGCTACGGCCGCGTCTGGGATGCGCAGCTCGCGCGCGTCTTCGCCGCCGAGCCGCGCGCATCGATGCAAATCCGCATCCACGATTTCGGCGCGACGCCGGGCGTGGTGGGCATGCGTCTGGCGGAGGCGTTCGAGGCGCTGGGCGGGCCTCGGCAAGGAGAGGGCGCATGAACACGGCGGAACTGCTGGCGCGCAACAGCTTTATCGAACTCGGCGCACGCGAGCGCGCGCGTGCATTGCTCGATCCGGGCACTTTCCGCGAACTGGCGGGCCCGTTCGATGGCCTGCAGTCGCCGTGGCTGCCGCCGCAAGGCGTGGTGCCGCAGAGCGATGACGGCGTGGTGGTGGCCAAGGGGCGCATCGACCAGATGCCGGTCGTGGTGCTGGCCATCGAAGGCGCCTTCCAGGGCGGCAGCATGGGCGAGGTCGGCGGCGCCAAGATCGCTGGAGCGCTGGAGCTGGCGGCCGAAGACAACCGTCGCGGCGAGCCGACGCGTGCGGTGCTGCTGCTGGAAACCGGCGGGGTGCGCCTGCAGGAGGCCAATCTTGGCCTGGCCGCGATTGCCGAAATCCATGCCGCGATCGTCGACCTGCGGCGTTACCAGCCGGTAGTCGGCGTGATCGCGGGACAGGTGGGCTGCTTTGGTGGCATGTCGATCGCAGCCGGCCTGTGCAGCGCGCTGGTGATGACGCAGGAGGGCCGGCTCGGGCTGAACGGCCCGGCCGTGATCGAGCAGGAGGCGGGCATCGCCGAGTACGACTCGCGCGACCGGCCCTTTATCTGGAGCTTCACCGGCGGCACGCAGCGCGTCGGCACCGGTTTCGCGGATGCGTATGTCGACGACGACTGCGACGCGATGCGCGCGCAGGTTGCCGCGCTGTTGCGCGAGCCGGTCGCCATCAGCCATCGCAGCGAGCAAGTCGCGCAATACCTGGCCGCGCTGCAGGCGTACGACGCCAGCGCCCAACCGACGCCCGCGCAAGTGCAGGCGTTGTTTCAACTGGGGACCGACGCATGAACACACCACTTCATCCCGCTGCCGCGCGCACAGCCAGCCGCGGCGAACGCTGGTTGCAGGCGCTGGCGCCAACGGCGCCGCGCCAGCCGGGCTACCCGGACTCGGTACAGGTGGCCGACAGCGAGCTGGCCGGCACCGCGGTGCGCTGGATTGCGCTGGTACCCGATGCAGGCAGCCGCTTCCCGCGCGCGCGCAACGGCGAAGCCGGGCTGCTCGAAGGCTGGTCGCTGGCGCGCGCGGTGCGCGACGCGATCGAGGCGGATCGTACCGCGCCGGTCAAGCGCGCCATCGTGGCGATCGTCGATACGCCCAGCCAGGCGTACGGCCGTCGCGAGGAGGCACTAGGCATCCACCAGTCGCTGGCCGGTGCGGTGGCCGCGTATGCCGAGGCACGTCTCGCCGGGCATCCGGTGGTGGCGCTGATCGTCGGGCGCGCCATGTCGGGCGCCTTCCTTGCGCACGGCTACCAGGCCAATCGCATCATCGCGCTCAATGACCGGGGCGTGCTGGTGCATGCGATGGGCAAGGAGGCCGCCGCCCGCATCACCATGCGCTCGGTCGAGGACCTTGAAGCGCTGGCGTCGACGGTGCCGCCGATGGCCTATGACATCGAGAATTTCGCCACGCTGGGCATCCTGTGGCGGCTGCTCGAGGTCGAGTCGGCCAGTGCGCCGGTGGCGGCCGATGCGCACCTCGCGCGCGACACCATCCTCTCAGCGCTGGCCGACATCCGCCGCGACCCGACGCAGGGCCTGCAAGGCCGCCTCGGCGGCACCAACCGGCAAGCGTCGGCCGCGGTACGCGCGTGCCTGTCGCGGCAATGGCAAGCCTGAACACCGCCCCTCCCGCGCCGCACGACCTGGTCTGGCTGGACGACCCGGCCAGCGCCCTGGAGCGCGATGCGCTGCCAGCGTGGGTCTCGTTGCCGGCGCTGCACGACACGCCGGTGGTCGTGCGGCGCGACGGCCGCCGGCCGGGGGAGATCCCGGTCGGCTTGCGCGGCGGCACGCGCGCAGAGCGCTTCGGCACGTGGATCGCGCCGTCGGCGATCCGCAAGCTCGTCACGCCGATGGAGCTGGCCGCCCGGCGCGCCTGGCGCCTGCGCCCGGACCTGACGGCATTGCCTGTCATCCGCGCCCTCGAGGCCATCGCCGACCGGCTCGATGCCGCCGGCATCCAGTGGGGCGTGACCGGCAGCGCGGGTTTCTCGCTCGCCTGCGCACGCAACGTGCTGCATGCCGACAGCGACCTCGATCTGGTCGTGAAGGCCGACCGGCCACTGGCGGCCAGCCATCTACAGCTGCTTGGCGAACTGCAGCGCACCGCGCCGGCCCGTGCCGACATCCAGATCGCGACACCGTACGGCGGCTTTTCGCTGCTGGAACGCCTGCGCAGCGGGGGCAGGGTGCTGCTGAAGACGGACCACGGCCCGTACCCTTGCGACGACCCGTGGCAATCATCGCCATGCAAGTCCTGATCACGTTTCCCGGGCAGGGAACACAGCGCCCCGGCATGCTGAAGGACCTGCCAGCCGACCCGGCAGTGGCGGCGGTGCTGGCCGAAGCCGAGGAGGTCTTGCAAGTACCGGTGGCAGGGATGGATACAGCCGAACGCCTGCAATCCACGGTCTGGACGCAACTGTGCCTGCTGACGTCAGGCGTGGCGATGGCACGCTGCCTGGCCGCGCACGACGCCCGTGCCGACGCCGTGGCCGGGCTCTCCATCGGCGCGTATGCCGCTGCGGTGACCGCCGGCGTGCTCGCCTTTGCCGATGCCTTGCGCCTGGTGCGCCTGCGCGGGGAACTGATGGCGCAGGCCTATCCCGGCGGCTACGGCATGACCGCCATCCTGGGGCTCGACCGGAACCGGCTCGCACCGCTGGTGGCGCAGGTTTGCTCGGCGCAACGACCGGTATATCTGGCGAACTTCAACGCCCCAACGCAGATCGTGATCGCCGGCAGCGAGGCTGCGATGGCCGAGGTGTCGGCGCTGGCGCTGGCCGCCGGCGCGCAGGCCGCAAAGCCGGTTGCCATCCATGTGCCATCGCATTGCCCGCTGCTCGATGCCGCGGCGCATGCGCTCCAGGAAGCGATGCGCGGCGTGGCGCTGTCCGCGCCCTCGCTGCGCTATTTCAGCGCCAGCAAGGCGCGTGAGTTGCGAGACCCACGCAAGATCGCCGAGGACCTGGCGCTGAACATGGCCACGCCGGTGCGGTGGCATGAAACCATGCTGCTGGCTTATGCCAATGGCGCAAGGCTGGTGGTGGAAGCGCCACCGGGTGATGTGCTGACGCGCCTGGCACAGCCAATGTTCGCCGATGGCATGCCGTTGGCGTGCGACAGGACGCGGCTGGACTCGATCCTGGCGATGATGCGGCGCCGGCAGGCGTGCCGCTGAAGCAAGCCAGAACCTGGCAGCTTCGAAACATCCGCCTGCTGCAAGCGATGCGATTTTGCCCAAGGCACCGTTGAACCGGCTCCGCGCGTCTGCGTCCCGATGACGCCTGAAAAGATCGCGAAGCATGGCCATGTGTGCAGTGCCGGCCCCTCATGCGGCACCGAATTCCTCTTCGGAGCGCAAGATACGACACCTCATTCGCTGAACATAATTTATGTCGACAATAAAAAATGCCACTGCTATGATCGGCCGAACGATAGCCCGAGCCGGTACCAGAGAAGCCTGCGCCGAAGTGGATGGGTACGGCAGGCAGCACATCCCGCGCTTGGTGAATGACTACAAAACAGGGGACAACGATGTCATTACTCAGGAAGCGCCTTGCCTTCACGCTGTGCGCCGAGGCAATCATCGGCTTGTGCGCGGCGGGTCCGGTTCACGCGCAGGAGAACTGGCCTGCGCGACCGATTCAGATGATCGTGCCGTCGTCCCCCGGCTCGGGAACCGACGCGCTGGCGCGGGTCATGGCGCAGCGTCTTTCGGAGTCGCTGAAGCAGCCGGTGATCGTGGAGAACCGGCCAGGCGGCAGCGGGGTGATCGGTACCAATGTCGCGCTCAAGGCGGCACCTGACGGCTATACGATTCTCTACACCACGGCGTCTAACATGGTGGTTGCGCCGGCGGTCATCAAGTCCATTTCCCCCGAATCCAGAAAGGGCCTCGTGCCGATCGCGCAGACCGCCGTGGGCGGCGTATTGCTGCTGGTGAGCCCGGATGTGCCGGTGCACGACCTGCCTGGACTGATCGAATTCGTGAAGGCGCATCCGGACAAGTACAGCTACGGCAGCTGGGGGACCGGCTCGTCCGCGCACCTGACCATGGAGTGGCTGAAGAAGCGGACCGGCATGAAGACCGAACACGTTGCCTATCGGACGACCAGCCAACTGCTGACCGAGCTTTCATCGGGAGTGCTGAAGATCGGCTGGACCGATCCCAGCGTGGCGGTTCCGTTCCTGCGCTCCGGCAAGGTGCGGGGCATTGCGGTCGTGGGCAACGTGCGCTCGCCCCAGCTTGCCGACGTCAAGACGATGAGCGAGCAAGGCTACAAGTTCGGCACGGTGGGGTGGTTCGGCATGTTTGCGCCGGCAGGAACCAGTCCGGCGATCGTGAAGCGGCTGTCCGATGAGGTCAACAAGGTGCAGGGATCGCCGGAGATCGCGGCGCTGATGAAGAAGCTCAATTTCGAGCCGGCTCCGGTCAAGTCGTCTGCACAGTTGGGCGAAATCGTCCAGAGCGACCTGCGAGTCTGGACGAAGATCGCCAGCGACGCGGGCATCAGGCTCGAAGAGTAGGACGTCCCGCGTTCGCTCACTCTCGCTGTTTCCTGCCGGCGCCATCTGCTTGCCCAACGGGGCAATATGCGCGCCGGCTGCCTTTCCGTCATTTCCCTTCAGTTCCGGGTTAGCGCCAGCGCCGGGTTCCCCCTGCGTTGTGCGCTCACGTGCCCGTCGCTCAGGTCCAAGTCAGGACCACCGCCCGCGTTCGTCTTTGAATCCGTTGCCGCGCCAATGGGGCCATGGCGCATGGCCAATGGAGGGCTGCAACCGTCGAAGATCGGGTGCGCCAGCGCCTGCCGGCATCTGTCACAAACGGGCAAGTTCGAGGCATGCAGGGTAAAGCGGGAAGTGGCGCCACCGCAGAAGATGCAAGCGTCGCGAGGACACCCTGACATCAACCGGATAAAGGAGACACAAATGCATTTCCTGGACGACTCTCTTCTGCCTGAAAACCAGCAGCCCCTGGTCATTCAAGCCGCGCCGTACGGACCGCAATGGCTGCCCGGCGACTCGGACGATGTGCCGGTGACGATGGCCGCGCAAGTGCAAAAGGCCGTGGATTGCTACAACGCCGGTGCCACTGTCCTGCATGTGCATGTGCGCGAGGCCGACGGCAAAGGCTCCAAGCGCCTGTCCATGTTCAACGAGATGCTGGACCGCCTGCGTTCCGCCGTGCCTGACATGGTGCTGCAAGTCGGTGGTTCGATCTCGTTTGCGCCGGAGAACGAGGGCGACACCGCCCGCTGGTTGAATGACGACACCCGCCATGGACTGGCCGAGCTGAATCCCCGCCCGGACCAGGTGACGATCGCGATCAATACCAGCCAGATGAACACGGCGGAACTGAAGGTGCATACGGACGTGATAGGCACCTCGTGGGAAGACCTGGAGAACAGCGCGTACCGCGAGATGACCATTCCCGCCGGCCCCGCCTTCGTGGACGAGCATATCCGTCGCCTGGTTGCCAACGGCATCCAGCCCCACTTCCAGATCGGCCACCTGGCACAACTCGAGACACTGGGCCGCATGATCCGCCGAGGCAAGTACATGGGGCCGCTGGTGCTGAACTGGGTAGCGATCGGCGGGGGCATGGACGGCCCCAATCCCCGCGCCATGATGGAGTTCATCAACCACACGCCCGATGGCGCCGTGCTGACCATTGAAGGTACCAACCGCCCGACCTGGCCCTTGACCACCATGGGCATTTGCCTGGGCATGCACGTGCGCTGCGGGATCGAGGACACGCTGCAGGACGACCTTGGCCAGCGCATCTCCTCGGTCAGGCAGATCGAGAAGCTGGTGCGCATTTCCCGCGAACTGAATCGCGAGATTGCCACCGGCAAGGAGGCCAAACGCATTTACCAGATCGGCGTGCAGTACGACAGCATCGAGGAAACGCTGGCCAAGAACGGCTACCCGCCGCTGCGCAAGCCCGGGCAGCGCGGCTTCCTGCAGTATGACGGCGCCTATTACCCCGGCGAAAGCCAGCTTGCCGCGGAAGAACAACACAAGGCCGATACCCAGCGGCGCTTGAATGCCCTCGCCAGGCGCGACTGGAGCGGGGCGGCGATCTGAGCCAATCCCTGCCCAGCAGCGGCCACAGGCGGCATGCTCAAGCCACCTGTGGCAAACCACTCTGCAACCTGATCCACATCCCAAACCAGAACAGGAGACAACATGGCGAAAGTCGTCAGATTCTACGAAACAGGCGGGCCCGAAGTCCTTCGCTTCGAGGACACCAGCGTTGGGGAACCGGGACCGGGAGAAGTCCGCGTGCGCCACGTCGCCGTGGGGCTGAACTTTGCCGACACCTATTTCCGCGGCGGCACTTACGAGGTGCCGCTGCCCAGCGGGGTCGGCAATGAGGCAGCGGGCGTCGTCGAGGCGGTTGGTGCTGGCGTGACCCATCTGGCGGTCGGCGATCGTGTTACCTACACGGGCTTTATCAACACGCTGGGCGCCTACAGCACCGAGCGGCTGATTTCCGCCGCGCTGTTGATCAAGCTGCCGGAATCAATCAGCTGCGAAGCCGCGGCGGCCATGACCATGCGGGGCCTTTCCGCCGCCTATCTGGTGCGCCGGATCTATCCCTTCAAGGCGGGCGACACAGTGCTGTTGCATGCCGCGGCAGGTGGCGTCGGCCTGATCGTTTCCCAATGGGCGAAGTTGCTGGGGCTGAACGTGATCGGCACGGTTTCGACCGATGCCAAGGCCGAAGTGGCGCGCGCCCATGGCTGCGACCACACGATCAACTACAGCCACGAGGATGTCGCCAGACGCGTGCGGGAACTGACGGACGGCGTCGGGGTGTCGGTGGTCTTCGACAGCGTAGGCAAGGCCACGTTCATGTCCTCGCTGGACTCCCTCAAGCGCCGTGGCCTGCTGGTCTGCGTCGGTACCGCTTCCGGCAAGATTCCGCCGTTCGATCCGCAGATCCTGGCCCGCAAGGGTTCGCTGTACCTGACTCGCCCGGGCCTCGCGGACTACATCGCCGATCCAGCCGAAAAGGCGGAACTGGTGGACGAATTGTTCGGGCACGTTGCGGCGGGCCGCATCCGCATCGAGATCAACCAGCGGTATGCCCTGGAGGACGCGGTGCAGGCACATCGGGACCTGGAGGCGCGCAAGACCACCGGCTCATCCATTTTCGTGATCTGAGTATTGGCATAGACATGAAGAAGCAAAGACATCATTTCTTGCGGTGCAGTGGCACGTTCGCGATCGGGGTCGGTCTTGCCGTCGCCATGCCCGCGGCTCAGGCGCAAGAGGCCTGGCCCATCAAGCCGATCCGCCTGGTGGTGGCGGGGCCGGCGGGCGGCACCGCCGACGCCTTGGCGCGGCTGCTGGCCGAGGGCCTGCAACCAAGGCTGGGCAAGCCCGCCATCGTGGAAAACAAGCCCGGCGCCGCGGGGGCGCTGGCAATCAGCGATTTGCGGTCCACCGGCAAGGATGGTCATACCCTGCTGGTCATCCAGGGCGGCGTTGTCAGCGAAGCGCCGTTGGCGTACAAGGTCCACTACGAGCCTTTCAAAGACCTGAAGCCTTTGGCCCAGATCAGCCGTACCGGGTTGGTGCTGGTTGCCAACAAGGATTTGCCGGTTTCCAACCTGAAGCAGTTGGTCGACTATGGAAAGTCGCAGAAGGATGGAATGGTCTTCGCGTCTTACGCCGCGGGCTTGAGGGGTCATACCTCGGGCATACAACTCGGGCAGCTCACGCACATGCCAATGCGGCACGTGGGCTACAAAGGCTCGCCTCCGGCATTGAACGACCTGATGGGCGGCCACGTGCCCTTGATGTTCGATGGGGTGACGACCTCCTTGCCGCTGATCAAGGCCGGCAAAATCAAGGCGATTGCCTTGGGCTATCCGACCCGGATTGCCGGACTTCCCGATGTGCCGACTTTCAAGGAACTGGGCTACCCGCAGTTGGCGCAGGCAGGGTGGTTCGCTGTGTGGTCCCGCCCGGACGTCGATCCTGCCGTGCAGCAAAAGATCCGCGAGGTGACGCTGGCGTATTTCAGGCAGCCCGCGGTGCAGAATCGCGTCAAGGACATGGGCATGGAGCAGGGGAGTGCCGCCACCACGGAAGAACTGATGGCGGACTTGAAGCAGGCCTATCAGCAACAGTCCGCGCTACTGAAGTCCATCAATTACCAGCCGGACTGATCAATCGCCAGCCGGACTGATTCCAGGCAATCTTCCGGCTATCCGCGGGCCGTCGTCGTGACCTTCGCTTGCGAGAGCTCGCGGATGAACGCTTCGGCCTGCGGCCATTCGCCATAGCCAGAGGCCGGGTTCAGATGCCCGACCTCGCCAAGCTCGACAAAGCGGCTTCCCCATGACTGTGCCAGCTCGCGGGCGCGCTCGAGGCGCGTCAGGGGATCGTTGCTGCTTGCCGCAACAATGCTGGGAAACGGCAACTCGCGGCGGGGAATCGGCAGCCAGCCCTGGGCGCCCAGGGTCTCCGTCATCGGGTAGCCTGCCGGCATGGGCGTCTCGAGGTCCGCGGGCGCTGCCAGCAAGGCCCCGAGAATCTCGCGTGTGGTGCCTCGGGCCGCCCAATGGGCGACCATCATCGCGCCTGCGCTGTGCGCGACGATGATCACTGGCCCGTCGATGGAGGCCAGGGCGCGGTCGATTGCCTCGACCCGGGCAGTGCAACTCAGCTTGTCATGCTCCAGCGGGGCGACGCTGACGACGCGCGGCAGCTTTGCGGCCAGCAGCGTCTGCCAGTGTTCCGGCACGTGGTCACGCAGGCCGGGGACGATGAGGACGGTTGGTTTGGTATCGGTCATGTCGGTCTTTCAGTAAGGTTGGTCACCAACGATGGCGGCGCGCTCCATCCTTCGGTGGCACGGTGGGTAATCCATCACTGCGTAGTGCTGGGTGGAACGGTTGTCCCAGAACGCCACGCTGTTTTTCTTCCAGCGAAATCGAACCTGGTATTCCGGGATGTTGGCCTGGCTGACCAGATAGTTGAGCAGGTGGCTTGCGCCCGGCGCCTTGTCCAGCCCAAAGCGCACGTTGGCCGGGACATTGAAGTTGGTGAAGTGCGTCGTAAAGCTTCCGTTGACGAACAGCACTTTTTCACCGGTTTCCGGATGGGTGCGGACAACGGGGTGCTCGGCGTCCGGGTACCGGGCCTTCAGCGCGAGACGCTTGTCGATCGGCATGGCTGCACCGAAGCTCGACTCGATGCTGTGCCGGGCGCGCAATGGGGCGATCCTTGCCTTGATATCCTCGGGCAGCTGGCTATAGGCTTCGACCATGTTGACCCACATTGTGTCGCCGCCCACGGGCGGGCAATCGACACAACGCAGCACGCAGCCCAGCGGCGGCTTTTCGCGCCAGGTGGCATCGGTATGCCATGAATTCTCATTGCGCTCGGGCGGGCTGTCTGGGGTCTTGTAGATCTGGACCAGTCCCGGGTAATCGGGATGGCTGCCCACCACGGGATGGTCCTCCAGCTCGCCAAAGCGGCGTGCAAACGCCACATGCTCCGCGCGCGTGATGTCCTGGTCGCGGAAAAACACGACGCGATGCTTGAGCAACAGTGCCCGGATCTCCGCCATCTGCTGGTCATCCTCGGCAGCCGCACCGAGATGGACGTTGCTGAGTTCGGCGCCGATCGTGCAAGTGATTGGCTCGACCCGGATGGAATTCCCGAGCGAGGTGGCGCGGACCACTGCGGGTGCCGCTTCGAGGCGGTGGCTCATGAGCGTTGTCTCCTATGGTCGATCTGGCCTGATGTGGCCAATCGCCTCCGGAGTTTGGGCGCCACGGGTTTCTCCCGCTTGACAGTACATGACAGGCTTTTATCATTCCGTGTCATTGTTTCACTGGGCTCTGCAATGCCGTCTCTTGTCCGCGCTGCGGCCCTCACCAACTACAGCGAGGTCGCCCTGGCTGCCGGACTGGATCCGGTGCGGATGCTCCTTGACGCGGGCCTGAGTCCCAGCGTCCTGCGCGAGCCGGACGTCATGATTCCAGGCGAGCGCGTCGGACGACTGCTGCACGCGTCCGCAACGCTGTCGGGCAACGAAAGTTTCGGTCTGTGCATGGCCGAGTCGCGCCTCTTGTCCAACCTCGGGCCGGTAGGATTGCTGATCCGCGACCAGGCAACCCTGCGCGATTCGCTGCGCATCCTGATGCGCTACCAAGCCCTGCTCAACAGTGCGCTCTCGCTGGCGGTCGAGGAATGCGACGGGCTGGTGATCATTCGCGAGGCGGTCATCGCCGGCAACGCCCATCAGCCCACGCGTCAACGGGCGGAACTCGCACTCGGCGTCATCGTGCGATTGATTCGCCAGTTGCTGAGACCCGACTGGGAGCCGCGGCGCGTCTGCTTCGAACATCCCGCGCCAAGCGACCTCAGTACGCACCAACGGTTCTTCGGGCATTGCATTGAGTTCAACCATGAATTCAACTGCATCATCTGCACGAAGGCCGACCTCGATGCCCGCAATCCTTCCGCCGATCCCGCCATGGCGCGCTATGCGCAACAGTTGGTCGACGCTTCCGCCATTTCCCGGCAAGTGACGATGCTGGAGGACGTGCGGCGCATCATCCTGTTGCTGCTGCCCAGCGGGCGCTGCACCATCGAGCAGGTGGCGGACCACCTGGGCGTTGTGTGCCGCACGGTCCAACGCCGGCTGGCGGAAGAGGGGCAGAGTTTCTCCTCGATCGTCAATGACATCCGCACGGAACTCGCTGCGCGCCATGTCATCGAGAGCGATCGTCCAATGACCGAGGTGGCGACCCTGCTCGGTTTCTCCGCGCCAAGCGGATTCTCGCGCTGGTATCACGTGCAGTTTGGCTGCAGTCCCAAGGAGAGCCGGGCGGCGCGGGGCGCAATGCGCAGGCCGGCCGGCCCTTTGCAGGCAAACACATAAGCCCTCGAGATGCGATGCCAGATGTGACGTTCCGGTTGCCGCTGGTGGTCGGATCGATTTAATATTGTCGACAAAAACCCAACCACATATCGCGGAACGAAGGATTCACCACGCATGGGTCGACTCAAGACCACCAACACGCCGGACCTGCAATCGCTGCTGGCGCCGCAAACACCGCAAAGCCCGGTCATGCTGGCCGTCGAGCACGCGCTTATGCATGGCCGCGACTGGTCGGCGTCGGTCGCGGACCAGATCGCGGTGCGGCTGGCGGGCCTGATCACCGTCGACGTCATCCACGCAGGCCAACGCCTGCTTGAGAATGACATCTGCGAGGTGCTGGAGGTCAGCCGGGCTCCGGTGCGCGAGGCCTTGCGCATTCTGGAGCGGGAGCGCCTGGTCGAGTTTCGCGCGCGGCGCGGCGCCATTGTCACCGAGCCCAATGCCCAGGATCTGCGGGATATCTACGTCGTTCGGGATGCGCTGTTTGCGATCCTGCTCAGGCAACTGGTGGAGGAGCGCGCGGACGCGCTCGATGCCTGGTTCGAGAAGTTCATGCCGCAGTTTGGCAAAGCCGTCGAGGAATCGGTGGACGCTTATATCAGCGTCACCTTTATCGCGAACATGGCCATGGCGGACCTGTCGAGCAACCGGCTGGTCGGGGAGTTGCTGAATTCCATCTCGCTGCGGGTGCTGCGCTATGTGCGGCTCGGGCTCGCATGCCATCCCGGCTCGCTGGAGAATTCCTTGAAGACCTGGCGCGCCTTGCATCGCGCCGTTTCAAAGCGAGACATCGATGCGGTCTTGCAGACGGCGCATAAGCGCATCGTGAATTCCCGTGAAGCGGCCATTCGCGCCCTGGGAAGCCAGCAACGCTGACCGCGTCATCACCCGGCCCGAACTAGCTTCGCCGACTTTTGTGGCCAGGAAAAAGGAGAACAGCGAGCAATAGACCTCCGACGGTCAGGATGAGTATGTCTAGCATGCGTTCTGCCTCCCATGAAGATGCGAAATCGAGCGGGTCAATTTAGTCGCCCCCTTGTCGCCTTGCTATCCGACGTTGTCCGACAGCAAATCTTCGCAGGACGGGTCGATGACGCTGTCCACATGAAACAGATGTAATCGATTGTTAGCACTGCGCCGCGTATACGCGATTGGCAACGGACGGGCTGCGTTGCTTTGGTAGGATTCCGCTCTTTCCGCCAAACCCCGCCCCGTCACCGTGAATCGCCGCCCTGTATCGTTGTTTCGGGAGTATTGTGCACGGTGGCTCACCCGCATCCACCCCCTGGTTGCTGCCAGCGTAACGGTAGCCAAGCGCGCCTTGAACGGCGCCCTGCGCCGCCTTCGCCGCCCGACGCGGCGCGGCATCATGCTGACCGTTGCTGCACTGCCGGCGTTGTTCCTGCTGTACGTGCTGGCGCTCGTGCCGTTTACGCCGGGTATCGGCGACATACGGAAAGCTGGCATCGACCGCCCGGCGATCATCGTGTCGGCCGACGGCCGCGTGCTCGACGAATTCAAACCGGTCAATCGCGTGTGGGTATCGCTCACGCAGATCTCGCCGCATATGTTGGACGCGTTGATCGCAACCGAAGATCACCGCTTCTACGCGCATCACGGCATCGATTGGCTGCGCATGGCGGCGGCTGCGCTGCAGACATTCTCCGGCGAACGCCAGGGTGGTTCGACGATCACGCAGCAGCTCGCGCGCAACCTGTATCCCGAAGAAGTCGGCCGCGCCCCGACCGTCGCGCGCAAAGTCAGGGAAGCGATCACGGCACTCAAGATCGAAGCCGTGTACAGCAAGGACCAGATCCTCGAGACGTACCTGAACAATGTGCCGTTCCTGTACAACGCCTATGGCGTGGAAATGGCGGCGCGCACCTACTTCGGCAAATCGGCCCATCAGCTCGATATTCTCGAGAGCGCGACACTTGTCGGCATGCTGAAGGCCAACAGCACTTACAACCCCGTGATAAATCCGTCGCGCGCGGTGCAGCGGCGAAACACTGTGCTAGGGCAGATGCGCAAGCACGGGAAGCTCGGGGCCAATGCTCACATCTGGCTGAGCCGGCAACCGCTCAGGGTCAATTTCGCGGTGCAGGCCGCGCCGCGAAGCGCGGCGCCGCACTTTTCCGTGCAACTGCGCAAATGGCTGATCGCGTGGGCCGAGCGCAGCGGCTACAACATCTACGCCGACGGGCTGGTCGTGCGCACGACCATCGATTTCCGCCTGCAGGCAATGGCCGTGCAGGCGGTGGAGTGGCAGGCGAGCCAGCTGCAATGGATTGCAAACGGGGCATGGAACGAACGCAGTGGCTGTTGGCCGGGCAGCGACCTGTTCCGTACGTTCATGCGCCAGACGCGCGAGTATCGTGCCGCGCGCGATGCTGGCCAATCGGATCAGACGGCGCTCAGGAAGCTCGGCAGGAACCGGGCATTCGTCCGTGACCTCTGCCGAAGCAAGACCCAGCTCCAGGCGGGCTTTATCGCGATCGATCCGCGCAACGGCGATATCAAGGCGTGGGTCGGTAGCCGCGATTTCACCGACGCACCGTTCGATCACGTGCAGCAGGCCCGGCGTCAGCCGGGTTCTACCTTCAAGCCCTTCGTCTACGGGGCGGCGTTCGCGGACGGCGCCCGGCCGGACGATACGCTCGTAGACCGCAGTGTTGCCATTGCACTGCCCGGGCAGGCGATGTGGCGGCCTTCCGATGCGGAGCCGCCTACGGGCCGGCCGATCACGCTGCGCGACGCGCTGGTGTATTCACGCAATCGCGTCACGGCCCAACTCATGCAGGAGACTCGCCCCGAGAAGGTCGCTCGCCTTGCGCACGCGATGGGCGTGCGAGAGAGTGCGCTCGAACGGGTGCCGTCGCTCGCGCTCGGCTCGAGCCCGGTCACGCTCAAGGAAATGGTCGCGGCCTACGGCACGATTGCAAACCGCGGCGCCTATGTCGAGCCGCGAATGGTCACCCGCATCGAGGATCAAGAGGGCAAGACGCTCGCCGAATTCGGGAGCGCATCGCCGGAACAGGCGCTGTCCGCTGGTGCGGCGCAAACGCTCGTCGATGTGATGCGCGACGTCGTGATCCGAGGCACCGGAACGGACATCCGTACGCGCTTCGGCATTCGCGCCGACGTGGCGGGAAAGACGGGGACGACGCAAGACAATGCCGATGGCTGGTTCATCCTGATGCATCCCCAACTGGTCGCGGGCGCGTGGGTGGGCTTTGACGATGGACGGGTGACGCTCGGCGACTACTGGGGGCAGGGTGCGCGTAGCGCCCTGCCCATGGTAGGCGCGTTCTACGATATGGCGCTGCGAGCACGGGTTGTCGACCCGGAGGCGCGGTTCAGCCCTGAGACCCGGTCGACTCGTAAAGTCCAAACCCAGCAGCGTCGGCACTTTTTGTCCTGGGGGAACTGAAGTGGCCGCCGGGGCCCTGGCCAATCGCCTTTCCGGCAGGGCTAACTGCCAACGCCGGCAGTTTCTTCAGCGCGTCGCCTGCCCTGCAACGAAAACACCTTGTGCGCCGAGGCAACCAGCCGGTCCCAATGGTGCCGCCAGGATGGCCGCACCGCGACACCTGTCGACCGGGCCGGCTCCATGTCTGCCTGCGCTTCGGACTGCGTTTCCGACTGCGTTTCCGACTGCGTTTCCGCCTGTGATACAGGCTCTACCAAGATAGCGTACCGGCTGTACTCGGCCAGCAGCTCGTCCCGGCTAACCTCCTGTGCCCCGCCGCCCCAACCCGGCAGCGCAACCAGGAGGCGTCCGTGCTCGCGGCGCTCCAGCAGTACGCACGGTCTGCGCTTGCCCAGCAGCAGGATCGCCGGCAGTACTTTGTCCGGGATTTGGTCCAAATCCCTCTCCACGAGCCGGGTCGACAAGCCGGCGTGCGCCGCAGCGGCGCCCAGGAGCGGCAATGTCAGGCGGTGTGGCAGCCCTTTCAGCAGGACGGCCGACGGGATTGGCCGCTGCCATACCCGGTTTAGCAACAGGAGGCAGCCCAGCAGCGGATCATCCGCGCCCGTCATTCGGTACATGTCGGCAGGCCGCTCTTGGTGGTCTGCCAGCGCCTCCAGCTCGGCGCTGCCGCGCTGCATGGGTGTTATCTTGGGTGGCGCGACCCGTGGCGCTTTGAGACGCTCTTCCGTCGGCCTTGGCGCCAGTGTTCCAGCGATGTCCGGCTCAGGCACCTCGCACAATGACAGCTCGGCTGGCTCGTACGGCCAGCACGGGTTCCACTCACCCATGATTCCCCCCGGTTTCAGTGGTGTGGTTGTTTCAGGCAAGCATAGTCCACCAGGGCACCGGCTCTCATCCTTCAAACAGGCGATTAAAGGCTGATTCGATTTTGAATCATCGGCCCGGATTGTGTGCTTGGGGCAGCGTCACCCAAATAAGTGCGGCGCTTCGATGGCCCCGATGTTTCATTTTCCAAACATCCTTTCGGCGGGCCCTGCAGGCCTCGTGCCCCATACCCGGCGCTCGTCCATAGAGGCGATTTTTCTTTCCAATTCCGCCAGCTAGATTGAACGCATCGTTGGCGCTAGCGCAGGCCATCGGTTTTCAAAGTGGCCAAAAACACCGGGGAAAAAGGGGGAATCCATGAAACGCATCCACATGAGGCTGGCAGCCGTGCCGCTTGCTTGTCTGATCGTAGCGGTCGCCGGTTGCGGAGGAGGCGGGGGCGACTCGGCGCCTGTCAGCGCCACCTCCGCACCGACGTCGCCAGGCAACGCGGGATCGTCCACGTCGACGACCGGCACCGCGCCAGCCGAGGCTGGCAGCGCCATGTTGTCTGGTACCAGTGACCCGGGGCCCGATATCGGCAAGGACGGGGATTTCTACCTCAATACGGCGACGTGGATGCTCTTCGGGCCCAAGGCAAATGGCGCGTGGCCAGCAGGGGTGTCGATAGCAGGGCCGGCGGGCGGGACCGGCGCCCAAGGCGGCACAGGGGCCGGCGGCAATACGGGCCTGGCCGGCAGCACCATCCTGTCCGGCTCGACCGATCCGACCGACGGCGTCGGCAACAATGGCGACTACTACATCAACACCACCACCTCGACCCTGTTCGGGCCCAAGGCGGACGGCACCTGGCCGCCGGGCGTTCCAATGGGGGGCGGCACCGGATCGTCGGGCCCCGGCGGCGGCACCGTCCTGACGGGCGTGGGCGCACCGGACAACAGCCTCGGCAACAATGGCGATTACTACCTCGATACCAACACCTGGACGCTGTATGGGCCCAAGGCCAACGACCAGTGGCCGGCGGGCGTCTCGCTGGTCGGCCAGTCGGGCAGCGGCGGCACGGGCGGCACGGGCGGTACCGGTGGGGGCACGGCCGGCAATGGCGGCAACATCCTGTCCGGAAGCGGTGCGCCGACCGACAGCATCGGCGTCGATGGCGATTTCTATTTCGATACCTCGACTTCGACGCTGTACGGGCCGAAGCAGGACGGCAAATGGCCAACCACCGGCGTGACGATGACGACCGGGACCGTCTACAACGGCAACTTCAACGTACCGGACTCGCTTAGCCGCGGCCACTACGCCATGACCGGCGCGGGCGGTGCGGTGCCCCTGCCATCGGACTTCGGTGTCGTGATTCCCTACGACTGCAGCAGCGTCAAGCTCACTGCCAGCACGCTCGGCAAGGTGCACGGATCGCTGGACATCTCGGTGTACAAGGTGACCGGGGCGGGCGTTGCAGCGAGCTTTTCGGAGGTTGGCGGCTTGAGCTGCAAAGTGACCAACGGCCTGCAGAACTGCAGCCGGGAAGTGCCCTCCGGAACCATTCTCCACAACGACAAGCTGCAGGTCCAGGTGGACAACAACCAGGCGACGGACTGGGGCGGACTTACCGTCAACCTCGCGTGCGTCAAGTAAGCTGGCTGGATGAGGCGCGCGTCCCGTGGCCGGGCAATGGATTTGCCCGGCTACGTGGACGTGACTTGGCGCTTGATGTTGTCGAGCAGGCACTCCGTGCCGCTACCAAATTGTTCAACTACCGATCTGCGATTCTGAAAGCGCAGACCGGGAAGCAGGGCGAACGGCAAGACGAAAACCAGGGCTCTCCATGCCTACTCTGGCCGTCCCGGAATTGAAACGGCAGGCCAGGGTGGCGCTTCGCGCGCGCGCATTCCATACTAGAAATGGTGCCCCATTTAGGACCACGAGGACCACGGGGGCTCGGGCTGGTGCAAAAATGCGCCCGTTCTGAGCAAGCATCAGGGGCGCCATACCGGTAGGGGGCCAAGCTAGATATGAAAGCGCTAGGCGTGCTTCTCGGCATATCGATGGCGGCTGGATTTGCACCTTACGCCGTAGCCGTTGGATGCCAATATGATATGCAGTGCAAAGCGGAGCGCATCTGCGAGAACAGTCAGTGCGTCAATCCGGGCGCACACGACCGGAATGTCGAGCAAGCCACCAAGGCTCCCACGGCTCCAAAGAGCGTCTCCAAATCTGAGCAGCCCACCCGGGTTTCCCCAGCAACGAGGATTGCTCCCGCGCCTGCGCCAGCCCCCAGGGCTGCGCAAGTGACAAGAAGCGTTCCCGCCGCTGAGCAAACGGCGCCGGCCGAGCGATCCGCCATGGCTTTGCCGCCTGTGGCGAATTCTCCAGCGCCCTCGACGGAATTTCGTTTCTGCTGCACCAAGGTCGGAAAATTTCCCCTTGACCCGGAAGCGAGCGCGGAGGGCCCCCTCAAGCCAGGCGATACCTGTTATGGGATAACCACTTATGGGACGCCGCTCCCAGGTACGCCCTGTCATTGAGAGGTCCCGCGCCCGGCCCAGGCTCACTGCTGCGCGCCAGCACGCGATGAGATGACTGGCTGTGCCTCCAGCCGGGAAAGGAGCGTGTCGTGTCCGTAACACTTCGATCCTTGCTTTGCCAATCCTTAATCGCCTGCTGCGTCGGTATCGCAGCCTGCGGAGGGGGCGGGGAAGACGGGGGCAATGACGGCGCCAGCGGCACCGGCACGCTGACCATCTCCATCTTCGGCCTGCCATCCGGGACGTCGGCGGCCATCACGGTATTGGGGCCCGGCGAGTTCCGCCAGACCGTGACGCAGCCGTCCACGCTGTCCAACCTGCCCGCTGGCAGCTATACCGTCAGTGCCGCCAGCGTGCTGGCGGGCGGCGCGCTCCTCAAGCCGCAGCCGCCCTCGCAGACGGTGGGGGTGGACGCGGGGGCACGTGCCGTGGCCACGGTGGTCTACGGTTCACCGGAGACGTAGCGGTTGTCGCCGCCTCCGCTTGCCGGCGGGTTCTCCGCATCAGGCCGCACCAGGCTGTTCCGGCCGCTCCAGCCCTATGCCGCCTTCACGGCTGCCGCATCCCGCGTGCCGTCCGCCGCCTCGCGCTGCAACGCGGAGGCGCGCTGCACCAGTTTGCTGAGGCTGGGGTTCATCGGCTTGAGCTCCATGCGCTCGGCCGCCAGCGCGCAGGCGAGGTTGGCGCGTTCGCCGCGCAGCGCCGCCTCGATCAGGGTCAGGTTGATCAGGTCGCGCTGGGCATGGCTGCCGCCGAAGCGGTGCGCGATCTGGCGTACCGGCATCAGCAGCCCGATGGTGCGATCGTAGTCGCGCCGCAAGAAAGCGACCAAAGCCTCGGTCACCGGCAAACCGACATCGCGCGTCATCATCGCGTTGCAGCCGTCTCCGGCCGCTGCGGCGCACATGCCGGCGAGCAGGGCGGCGAGCGCGTCATCGCGCCCGGCGCACAGGAAGGCCATCGCCGCATGGGTGTCGTTGAAGGCGTAGTAGCCTTGCGCGCCGCGCGCCTGCCAGGTGTCGGCCAGTTCGTTCCAGCGCGAGCCCACGTCGATGCCGCGCAGGTGCAGGCGCCAAAGCATGGCGCAGGCATCGATCAGTTCCAGCGCCACCGAAGACTGGTTCTCGCGGATGTGCGCGTCGTAGATGTCCAGCACCTGCCTGGCATGGCCGAGCTCCAGATGGAACAGCGCCAGGTGCCACCAGTTGTGCACGGCCATCATGTTGTCCTGCGACCAGTCGCCGGCACGCCCGCTCAGCCAGTCGATGCCGTCGTCCTGGCGGCCTTGCATTTCCATCACGTGGGCCACGGCATGGATCGCCCAGGGATCGCGCGGGTTCAGTTCCAGCGCGAAGCGGCCGCGTTCCTCGGCCTGTTCGTACCGGTGCGTTTCCTCCAGGCCGAAAGCATGCATGCCGAGCACATAGCCGAAGCCCGGCACACGGGTGTTCCAGTGGGGCAGCACCTGGGCGATGCGGTCGCGCAGCAGGGTGGATTGCCCGAGCAGGAAGTCCCCGATATGGGCGACCTGCAGCGCCAGGCTGTCGCGCGGGTAGTCGATCACGATGTCGCCGTAGAGCTGGACCGAGCGTGTGAAGTGACCCTCCAGCCAGGCGCGTGCCGCGGCGATATGCCGGCGCTCGCGCTCGTTCGCACTGGCGGACAGCGCTTCGCCTGCTTCGACGCTTTCCCGCAGCAGCGGCGCTACGGTGCCGTCGCCCGCGGTAATCAGCATCCCGGCCCGCAGCGCATGCCCCATCACGAAGCCGGGGTCTTCCGCCAGGGCATGATCGATCACCGTGAGCGGGTCGCCGTAGTAGCCATGCAGCAGTTCCAGGGCCGCCTCGAAGCGCTCGATCGAGCTGGCGTTGGTGGTTGAGACCGAAACACTCCGCGAATCAGTATGTGCCATGACGCAATCCTTCCAGTGTGATAGAGACAGCCCTTGTCTCGATTGGCAGCCCGTTAGTGCGCGCTGCGGCGGTGCCTCGCGAGCTCGGGGTTGTGCTGATACTAGGCAGGGGCCGTGAAGGGGGCCGCCAGTCCGGCGTGAAAGAATCGTGAAAGTTGCCGCGGGCTGGAAAGTAACGGTTACCTGCCTTTGCGGCTGGGGCGCAGCGTAGTCACTTGCCGTCGCCTATAACGGATGGGCTTGCCAGTTTCCCTCCCATGACCCGCGCCCGACTCGACCTGTTCGGCGGTTTCCAGCTCAGCGCCGCCGACGGCACGCCGATTCCGCTGACGGCGCGCAAGGCGCGCGCCGTGCTGGCCTACCTCGCACTGGCCCAGGGGCGTGCCCAGCCGCGCGACAAGCTTGCCGCGCTGTGCTGGGCGGAAAGCAATGCCGAGCAGGCACGCAGCAGCCTGCGACAGGCGCTGAGCGCGGCCCGCCGCGCACTCGACGATGCGGGCACGCCGGGCCAGCAAGTGGTCCTTGCGGAAGGCGACTGCGTGATGCTGGGCGAGATCTCGGTCGACGTGTGCGAGTTCGAGCAGTGTGCCCGCGACGCCACGCCGGCATCCCTGGCCCGCGCGGCGGACGTGTACCGTGGCGACTTGCTGGAGGGCTTCCATGCCGCTGCGCCGGCATTCGACCACTGGCTGGCGATCGAGCGCGAGCGCCTGCGCGGCGTGGCGCTGGGCGCCCTGGCGAAGCTGCTGGCGCACCACGAACAGGCCGGCGCGACAGACCTTGCCATCGCCAGCGCCACGCACCTGCTTGCGCTCGACCCGCTGCAGGAAGGCGTGCACCGGGCACTGATCCGGCTGTATGAGCGGCAGGGCAGGCAGGCCCTGGCACTCAAGCAATACCGTCTGTGCCGGGCTGCGCTGCAACGTGAGCTCGGGGTGTCGCCGGAGCCCGAGACCGATGCGCTGTACCAGGCCATCCTGCGCGCGCGGCGCGAGCCGGTGGCAGGCAGCGTGGGCAGCCTGGGCGGCCTGGGCGACGACGACGGCGCCGGCGCCGGCGCCGGGCAAGCAGCGGCCGGATCGGACGCGGTCGCCGCTGCCACGCCGGCGGCCGCCCTGACAGCGGAGCCGCAACTGCGCCACGCAGTGGTACTGGTGGCCAGCCTGGAGGAAGGCGACGCCGGCGCGCTGGAGCCTGAGCAACTGCACCAGGCCCTGATCAACTGGCGCCAGCAGGCCCGCGCCCTGGCGGGGGCCTGTGGCGGCCACATTACCGATGAGATCGGCACCCGGCTGACCATCGTGTTCGGGGTTCCGTTGGCGCACGGCAACGACGCCGAGCGCGCGCTGCACACCGCCGGGGCGCTGCATGCAGGGTTGGCGCGGTTGGCCGGTGCCGCCGAGCCGCGGCTGCAGGCACGCGTCGGCCTGGCAAGCGGACAGGTGCTGGCGGCCTATGGCGACGGCGACATGACGCTGACCGGCGGCCCGGTCGGCGTGGCCTTGCAAGCGATGGAAGCCGCCGAGGCCGGCGGCACAGTGGTGTCCAACCGGGTCTTCCAGGCGCTGCCCGGACGCCTGGAAGCCGATTGCGTCGCCCGCGCCGTGCTGCCCGGCGTAGCCGAGCCGATCCCGCTGTGGCGCGTGCGGCGTTTCCTTGGGGTGGAGCAGGCGCCGGCCGAGCATGCTTTCGTCGGCAGGCACGCGGAACTGGCCCAGTTGGCCGGCGTGGCTGACAGCTGCCTGCGCTCGGGCCATGGCCGTGTCGTATTGATCCGCGGCGAGGCCGGCATCGGCAAGAGCCGGCTGGCCGGACGCTTTGTCGCGCTAGCCCGCGAACGCGGCCTGGAGGCACACCGGGCCCTGGTGCTTGACTTCGGCGCCGGCAGTGGCGGCGATCCCATGCGCATGCTCGCGCGCAGCCTGATGGGCGCCGCGCGGGGATCGGACGCGAAAGGCAGCAGCGCGGCTGCCATTGAAGGCACGCTCACCGCCTGGCAACTTGCCGAGCAAGACCTGATGTTCGTGCGCGACATGCTGGAGCTGCCCCAGTCCCCCGAGCATGCCGCCGCGCTGGCCGCAATGGACCCCGCCAGCAGGCAGCGCGGCGCGCAGCGGCTGATGGTGACGCTGGCCACCCGCCGCAGCAACGCGCGAGCGTTGCTGATCGTGGTCGAAGACGTGCACTGGGCCGAGCGTACGGCGCTCGATTACCTGGCGCAGTTAGCGGCGGCAACGCGCAGCCATGCGCTGGTCCTGGTGCTGACCGTGCGCCCCGAGCACGATCCGGTCGATGCGGCCTGGCGCGCGACCAGCCAGGGCGCGCCGCTGACCACCATCGACCTCGGTCCGCTCGACGATGCCGAAGCGCACGAACTGGCCGCCTGCTACCGGCAGGTCGATCCGGCAGTCGCCACTTCCTGCATCCGCCGGGCCGAAGGGAATCCGCTGTTCCTCGACCAGTTGCTGCGGGGCGCCGAGGCGGGCGCCGAAGCTGGCACGGAAGCTGGCGTGGCCGAGCTGCCCGGGACGCTGCAGAGCATCGTGCTAGCCCGGCTGGACCGCTTTTCCACCGCCGACCGTCAGGCGCTCCAGGCTGCTGCGGTGCTTGGCCAGCGCTTCAGCCCCGCCGCGCTGCGGCACATGATCCAGGACCCCGCCTATGCGTGCGAGTGCCTGGTCATGGCCGCCATGACGCGGCCGGAAGGCGAGGACTACCTGTTCATGCACGCACTGATCCATGAGGCGGTGTACGCCTCGCTGCTCAAGTCGCGCCGGCAGAACCTGCACCGGCGCGCGGCCGCCTGGTACGAGGGCAGGGACCCGGCCCTGATGGCCGAGCACCTGGATGCCGCGGACGATCCCGGCGCGCCCGAGGCCTACGCCGCCGCGGCACGGCATGAGGCCGCGCACTTCCGCGGCGAGCGCGCGCTGCGCCTGGTAGAGCGTGCGCAGCGGCTGGACAGCGATGTCGCCTGCAGGCATGCGCTTGCCTGCCTGCATGGAGAACTGGCGCTGGACCTGGGCCTGGCCGCGCAATCCCTGCAAGCATTCCGGCAGGCCCAGCCGCTTGCGCGCGGGGCGGCGCAGCAGGCCCGGGTATGGCAGGGCATGGCGGCTGCCTTGCGCCTGCTCGACCGCCATGATGAGGCCCTGTCCGCACTGCGCGAGGCCGAGCAGGCCGCCGCCGAGCTGGGCCAGTCCGAGTGGCTGGCAGAGATCGAATCGCTGCGCGGCAACCTGTATTTCCCGATGGGCGACATGGACCGCTGCCTTGCCGCCCACCAGCGCGCCCTCGGCCACGCGCGCGCGGCCGGATCTGTGCTGGGCGAGGCGCGTGCGCTTGGCGGTCTCGGCGACGCCTACTATCAGCAAGGCCGCATGATGACCGCCCATGCGCACTTTGTCCGCTGCGTTGAACTGGCGCGGGCACACGGTTTTGTCCGCATCGAATGCGCCAACCTGCCGATGGTGGGCGCGGTGGAACTGTTCCGCAACCAGCTCGATGCCGCGCGGGCCAGTTGCGAGGAAGGGCTGCGGCTGGCGCAGCGCATCGGCGATGCGCGCAGCGAGATGCTGGCCTACGACGTGATGACCTCGACTGCACAGCTGGCCGGCGACTGGCCGCACGCTGAAGCGCACGCGCGGCTGGCCCTGGCGCTGACGCGCCGGCTGGGCGCGCGGCGCTTCGAGGCCGAGGTGCTGGCGCGGCTTGGCCTCGCCCTCGGCGCGCTCGGCCAGGTGCCGGAAGCCGAGGCGCTGCTCGACGAGGCGCTGCAACTGAGCCACGCCAGCGGGCTACGCTACTCCGGACCCACCGTGCTGGGCTTCCTGGCACGCACCACCCGCGATCCTGACCGGCAGCTCGACGCCTTGCGGCAGGCCGAGGCGATCCTGGCGCAGGGCTGCGTGAGCCATTGCCACGTCGACCTGCTGGAAGCCGCGATCGACGTTTCCGTGTCGTTGCGGCGCTGGCAGGAAGCGGATCGCTACCTCGCGGCGCTACAGGATTACATGCGGCCAGAGCCGTTTCCATGGGGCGACTTCCTGATCCGCAGGGGCCGCGCCCTGGTCAGCGCCGGACAGGAAGTTGAGGGTAGCGGCACACCCGGGCTTCACGAGAACCTGCGCCGGCTCAGGGACGAAGCGCATGCAGCCGGCCTGCACGCGTCCCTGGGGGCCATCGATGACGCGCTGAAGCGGCTGGCGGCAAGGCGCGATCAGGCCGTCCCTGGCAGCTGAGTTGCTGGCGCGAAACGCCGACCCATCGACGCGCGGTCCGACCAGACAGAAACCAAGTTTGGCGTGCGTCTGCCGCGTCGCGTGTAGCCGGCCACTTGAGGCTGCAAGATGTGCTGCGGGCAACTGGTCCGCGGTACCACCAACCACGTTGAGCGAGCCCAAAATGTACTCCTCACGAATTTGGCTTACGCTAGTTGTCGGCGGTTCGCGGCGCGTCGAAAACGGTCTGGAGTGACCGCTTCGGTACAAGCCTGGATGGCCGAGCATGGCTGGGTACCGCCGTTGTGAGCGTCTGGCAAGCAGCGCTTAACGAGCGCTTAACGGCAGCGCTCTGAGCGTGCTACCCCATATGAAAGGAGACAGAAATGAAAAAGCTAGCCTTCCTCGCCGTCCTTTCGCTTACGGCTGTTGCGGCCTGGGCCCAGGGTGGTCGTTACGGTTCTCCGCCAACGCCAGGAACTGACACTGGCAGGCGCCCCGAGTCGTCTGTTCAGGACGCCAGCGGCGCCGCCAGCGCGAGTGCCAAAAAGGACGAGAGGGAAGCGCACGGCAAGGTTGACCGCGGTATGGGGCCTGCCAGCGGCGCGGGCGCTTCGGACGCTGCAAAACACAGCCATCCTGCGTCGGCGCCAAAGAGCCGGCCCTGAATCCTGCTCGTCCCCGGGCTCGTTGGCCTTTGACGGGGCCTGGCCTTTTACAGCGCGTGTGTCCGGCGACCGTCCAGCCAGCTTCCCGAGAGCATGACGCTCGGGCAATTGCACGAGGTCATCCAGATGGTCATGGGCGGGACGGATGATCATCTGCACCAGTTCATGATTCGTGGCGAGCGATACGGCGAAGCCGCGAGAGCGCCTTGCAATGTTCCACGGCGGCAACCTCGCTGACGGTGCGCGCGGTTGGCATTGACGGCGGCTACCTTCGGTTGGCCGGCCACAGGCGCCGCCAGGACCGCTGATTTGAGGTGATCGTCGGGAAGTCAATGCGGGATCAGGATGCCGGCCATAGCTTTGCCAACGTGCACAAGCTGGAGCACCGGCCGGCCGATCGCATGTTAAATTTTCATCGCCGCTTTGCCTCATAGGCAGCCCCCGTTTTGGCGCCTCATTGTCATTGCCGTGCAGTATAAAAAATCCTAGTATCGAGACTTAGAACGAGTCCGGTCGCGGAATCCGGGGCTGTTGGCCGTGCCGCGCCGATGCGGTCGGCTGCGAGCCGTCAATGCCGTGCTGTCGCGATTTGCCAGACACCCCTTGCGTGTCTGCTGGCGATGCATGTCCATGATTGCCTCGGGGTCGGGATTGCCCAGTCCCGGATGAGGATGCATGGCGGGCGCGGGATGCCTCTGGGCGGCATTGGCACACGCGCGCACGAATGCATTCCAGAACCGTGGAGCGTATCCCCATGTCGCTCGCCGTTGTCGTTCGCAGATTGCTCGCGGGCCTTGCCATGGCTGGAGCAGCGCTTGGCGGCTGCTCGCGCGAAGCCCCGCAGTCGCAGCGTCCCCCTCCTGAAGTCACCGTCGTTACCGTCCAGCCGCTGAACATTCCCTACACCCCAAGCTTCGTTGCGCAGACAGAAAGTTCGCGCCAGGTCAATATCGTCGCGCGCGTGTCGAGCTTCCTTGACCGCATCGCGTATCGGGAAGGCGAGCTGGTGAAGGAGGGGCAGGTGCTGTTCCAGCTTGATCCTCGGCCGTTCCAGGCACAGCTGGACGAAGCGCGCGGCGAGCTGCAGTCGCAGCAGGCGCGCTACAAGACTGCCGCGGCAAAGCTTGGCCGGGTCAAACCGCTGGCGCAGGAGAATGCCCTGTCGCAGTCTGACCTCGACAATGCGCAAGGGGAATACGACGCAGCGAAGGCCGCCGTCTATGCCGCGCAGGCCAAGGTAAAAAGCGCTGAACTGAACCTGAGCTATACCACCATCCGTTCTCCGGTGACGGGGTTGGCCAGCCGTTCCCTGCAGCGCGAAGGGTCGTACATCAACTCGGTTTCATCCAGCGCGAACCTGACCTACGTCGCAGCGATCGATCCGACCTGGGTCAATTTCAGTGTGTCGCAGAATTTCATCTCGAAGTTTAACGGCGAGATCGCCAAGAAGGCTCTGATCGCTCCCGATACCCGCAACTACGAGGTCGAGCTCGTGCTCTCCGACGGCAAGACCTACCCGCACAAGGGCAGGATCAATTTTTCCGATCCCTCCTTTAGCCAGGATACCGGCTCCTATCTGGTGCGTGCCGAGGTGCCTAACCCTGACCAGGACCTGAGTCCGGGCATGTTCGTCACGGCCTATGTCAAAGGCGCCATGCGGCCCAATGCGATTGTCGTGCCGCAATTGTCGGTGCAGCAGGGCTCCGACGGCCATTTTGTCTACGTGCTCAACCAGGCCGGCAAGGTGGAAGTGCGCCCGGTCGTAGTGGGAGACTACTACGGGCAAAAGGACATCGTGATCCTGAGCGGCCTTCGCGGCGGCGACCGGGTCGTGGAGGATGGCGTGCTGCGCGCGGTTCCGGGCCAGCCCGCCAAGGTTGTCGACCGGCGCGCTGCCGCCAAATAGCAGCAGGGCACGCTGAGCCATGTTCACCCATTTCTTCATCGCGCGCCCGGTCCTGTCTTCCGTCATCTCCATCCTGATCGTGCTGGGTGGCACGGTAGCGATGTGGTTCCTGCCGATCGCGCAATATCCGGAGCTGGCGCCGCCCGAAGTCACCGTCGAGGCGCGGTATCCGGGCGCAACCGCCGAGGTGATTGCCAATACGGTGGCGGCGCCGCTAGAGACGCAGATCAACGGCATCGACAACCTGCTCTATTTCAGCTCAGTGAGTTCATCGAGCGGCAACGTGGCCATCAGTGTGCTGTTCAAGCCAGGCAGCGATCCCGATATCAACCAGGTCAACGTCCAGAACCGGGTCAGCCAGGCCTTGCCGTTGGTCCCGCAGGTTGTCTCCCAGCAAGGGGTCACGGTGGAGAAGCGCTCGTCCAGCATCCTGATGGTGTTGTCGATTTTTTCCACCGATGACCGGTACGACGCCACCTATATCGACAACTACAGCAATCTGTACGTGCTGGAGGAACTCAAGCGCATTCCCGGCGCCAACCGTGCAACGGTGTTCGGGCTGCCGGACATCGCCATGCGGGTGTGGCTGCAGCCTGACCGCATGGCGCAGCTCGGTATCTCGGTCGAGGAGGTCTCCACCGCCATCCAGGGACAGAACCAGACTTTCGGCATCGGCCAGCTTGGCGCGCAGCCCATGCAACCGGGCGTGCCGCAGAGTTTCGTGGTCACGGCGCAGGGACTGCTGACCAGGCCGGAGGAGTTCGAGAAGATCATCGTGCGCACGGCACGAGAGGGTGCCGCCATCGTGCGCCTGAGCGATATCGGACGGGTCGAACTGGCCAAGCGGGATTACTCGATTACCAGCCAGATGAATGGCAAGACCGCCACCACCATCGGCATCTACCAGCAGCCCGGGGCGAATGCAGTCGAGACCGCACGGCTGGTGCGGCAGCAGCTTGAGATCATGAAGGCCAAGTTCCCGAGCGG
Source organism: Cupriavidus sp. NPDC089707 (assembly GCF_044748965.1). Taxonomy (NCBI): domain Bacteria; kingdom Pseudomonadati; phylum Pseudomonadota; class Betaproteobacteria; order Burkholderiales; family Burkholderiaceae; genus Cupriavidus; species Cupriavidus sp. NPDC089707. Next base: position 53,353 of record NZ_JBIVHB010000018.1, on the reverse strand, counting down.
ACTTGACTATCGCATCGCCTACGATACCAGCCTGTTCACGCAGAATTCGATCGAAAAGGTCATGCATACCTTCTTCGAGGCCGTGGTGCTGGTGATCGTGGTGGTGTTCCTGTTCCTGCAGAGCCTGCGGGCGACCATCATTCCGATCCTGGCCGTGCCCGTGTCGATCCTCGGCACCTTCATCGGCATGTATGCGCTGGGGTTCTCGATCAACATGCTGACCTTGTTCGGCCTGATCCTGGCTATCGGGCTGGTGGTGGACGACGCCATCGTAGTGGTGGAGAACGTCGAAGCCAATATGACCAAGCACAAGCTGTCCGCGCGCGAGGCGACCAAGCTTGCGATGACGGAGATCTCCGGGGCGCTGATTTCGATCGTGCTGGTGCTGGTGGCCGTGTTCGTACCGATTGCCTTTCTTGGCGGCGTCACTGGCACGCTGTACAAGCAGTTTGCCATCACCATTGCGATCGCGGTGGTGCTGTCAGGGATCACGGCGCTGACGCTGTCGCCGGCGCTGGCCGCGATCCTGATCAAGACGCATCATGGCGAGAAGCGCGGCTTCTTCGGCTGGTTCGAGAAGCGCGTGACCTGGGTCACCGAACGTTATGTCGGGGGCGTCTCGCGCGTGCTCGGCCGATGGCCGGTATCGCTGCTGGTTTACGCAGCGATGATCGTCGCGGTGGTCTTGCTGTTCCGCGCGCTGCCCGGCAGCTTTGTGCCGGACGAGGACCAGGGCGCGATGATCGTGGTGCTGGAGGCACCGGATACGGCCAGCCAGCAGTACGTCGGCGGCGCGATGGAGCAGGCGCAGAGGATCCTGGCCGGGGAGCCTACCGTCCAGGATATCGCCGCGGTCAACGGCTTCAGCATCCTGGACGGAACCTACCGCAACAATGCGGGCCTGTTGTTCGTATCGATGAAGCCGTTCGAGGAACGGACCGAGGCAGCGCAGCTGACCTTCAGCGTGCTGCCCCAGTTGAACCAGAAATTCGCGCAGATCAAGGAGGCCGTCATCTTCGCCATCAATCCGCCGTCCATTCCCGGGCTTGGCGGCGTCGGCGGCTTCGAATTCTATATCCAGAATCGTGGCACCGGCGACACCCGTGCCACCAGCCAGGCGATCGAGGCGTTCATCAAGGCGGCGCACAGCCGCCCCGAATTGGCCAGCATCAACACCACGTTCCGCGGCACGACCCAGCAACTGTTCGTCGACCTGGACCGCGCCAAGGCCGAGGTGCTGGGCGTGCCGGTGCAGACCGCATTCCAGACCATGCAGAGCTTCTTTGGCTCGGCGGTGGTGGGGCAGTTCTCGCAGTTCAGCCGCGTCTGGTGGGTGGTGCTGCAGGCCGACCAGGCCTATCGCGTCAATCCCGAGGATTTCAGCAAGATCTACGTGCGCTCGAATACCGGCGTAATGGTGCCGCTGTCGACCCTGATCACGGTGCGCTATGTTGCGGCGCCGAAGCTGCTCGAGCGGTTCAATGGCTTTCCCGCCGCCAAGATCACCGGCAGCCCGGCGCCCGGCTACAGTTCCGGCCAGGCGATCGCGGCCATGGAGGCGATTGCGCGCGATACCCTGCCCGCGGACTTTTCCTACGCGTGGGCAGGCCAGGCGCTGCAGGAAAAGCAGTCCGGCGGAACCTCGGCGATCGCGTTCATCGCCGGCCTGATCGTGGTGTTCCTGCTGCTTGCCGGGCAGTTCGAGAAGTGGACGTTGCCGGTGGCAGTGGTGCTCACCGTGCCGATCTCCATCCTCGGCGCGCTGGTGCTGACGTGGCTGGTCGGGCTGGAGAACGACGTGTATTTCCAGGTCGGGCTGGTCACGCTGGTCGGGCTGTCGGCCAAGAACGCCATCCTGATCTGCGAGTTCGCGATCGAGCGGGTGCGCGGCGGGATGGCCGTCAGGCAGGCCGCGATCGAGGCCGCCGGCCTGCGCCTGCGCGCGATCGTGATGACCTCGCTGGCGTTCGGCCTTGCCTGCGTGCCGCTTGCCATCGCGACCGGACCGGGAGCGAACAGCCTGCGCTCGATCGGCACGGGCGTGCTGGGCGGCGTGGTGGCATCGACCGTGGTCGGGATCCTGTTCACGCCGTTGTTCTTCTGGATGCTGGAGGGCATGAGCCAGCGCGTGGCCGCGCGCAAGGGGCGCGACACCACCGGGCACGGTGCCGGCGGCGGGGCGCCCGGGATCGAACCGCAAGCGAAGCGCGGGGACGACTGAGATGCGCGCGCCCGCCGCGGTCGTCATCCTCGTCGCCGTTGCCATCTGGGCGATGCTGGCATCCGGCTGTGCCCTCGGGCCCGACTACACCCGCCCCGAAACCCCGGTGCCGCCGGCCTGGCGCATCGAGTACCCACAGGCAGCCGACGTCGCCAATACGCGATGGTGGGAGCAGTTCGACGATCCCGTGCTGAACACGCTGATCGATACCTCGCTGCGCGAGAACCGCGACCTGGAGATCGCGGCCGCACGTGTCGACCAGTTTGCCGGCCAGCTCAGCGTCGTGCGTTCGCAGTTCTTCCCGCAAGTCGGCTATGGCGTCGAGGCAAGCCGCAACCGCGCCAGCCGCGTGGGCCAGCCGTCGCTCTCAGGCGGCAGCCCTTATTACTCGCTGTATGAAGCGACGCTCAACGCCCAATGGCAGCTGGACCTGTTCGGGCGCGTGCGGCGCGAGAGCGAATCGGCGCGGGCGCAGCTTTTCGCCAGCGAGTACGGGCGGCGCGGCGTGATCCTCACCATCGTCACCAGTGTCGCCACCAGCTATGTCGGGCTGCGCAGCCTCGACCGGCAACTGGAGATCGCGCGCGCCACCGCGGATAACTATGCCGGTACGCTGCGCATCTTCGACCTGCGCTTCAAGGGCGGCGTGGTATCCGAGGTCGAGGTGTCGCAGGTACGTTCGCAGTACCAGCAGGCGCTGGCCGCGATTCCCACGCTGGAGCAGCAGATCGCGGCGCAGGAGAACCTCATCTCCATCCTGTTGGGCCGCAATCCAGGAACGATCCCGCGCGGCAAGTCCATCGGCGAGCTGGTCATGCCCGCGGTCCCCGGCGACCTGCCGTCGGCGCTGCTCGAACGCCGACCGGACATCCTGCAGGCCGAGCAGACACTGGTGGCGGCGAACGCGGACGTGGGCGCCGCGCGCGCGCTCTACTTTCCGACGCTGTCATTGACCGGGTTGCTGGGTTCGGTCAGCACGGCGTTTGGCGATTTCCTGACGGGGCCCTCGGCGGCCTGGACGGTTGCCGCCGGGCTCAGCGGGCCGCTGCTCACCTTTGGCCAGATTGAAGGACAGGTGCAGAGCGCGGAAGCCGCAAAGCGCGGCGCAGTGGCCAATTACCAGCAAGTGGTGCTTGGTGCGTTTCGCGAAACCAACGATGCACTCACCGGCGCGGTCAAGAAACGGGAAGAGAACGCGGCGCAGACGATGCGCGTCGCCGCGCTGCGTGACTATGCCAGGCTGTCGCGCCGGAAGTTCGACAATGGCTACGCCAGCTATCTCGAAGTCCTCTATGCCGACAACGAACTGTTTGCGGCCGAGCTCAATGCGGTGCGCACGCAGGCGGACGCGCACCAGCAGTTGATCGGCGTCTACAAGGCGGTGGGCGGGGGCTGGGTGGACGAAGCCGCCACGCTCGCGCCGGCGCCGGCCTTGATGGCCCCGCCGGCGGACGCGGCCCGCGTCAGTTTCTAGCGAAGCTCGTTCTGTCTTATCGCATGTGGCCGAAGCACCCGAACAATTCCTTTACCTTGGCTTTGTGGCTTCGGCCAACGCGACGCGCCCTTGCTCGGTGATTTCAAACAGGCGGCGGTCACGGCCGCCCGTGCGCTCGTGACGCGAGGTCAGATAGGGGCAATCGAATGGAAGGGCCTTCCCCGTCCCAAGGTCGCGGGTGGAAGCCACCGGTTGGCACCGAAGTGCCATGACGGCGAGTCGAAACTGCATCACAACCGACGAAGGGGAAATCCATGGCTAGTCGATTTCCATGATGAACCTCCACGTGCCAGGTTGAGGCCGACAGTGTCCCCCGAAGGGAGGCGTCGGGTCCATCTCAGTAAAATCTGGAGGTTTGCTTTGATTTTGCTTTTGAAATCAACGTGAGTTGGTGCACCACCTGCGGCACGTTGTCTGCCAGCGCGTTGAGGGGATCATGGAATCTCGCCTCCCGCGCTGCTTGCTTCCAGCTATCCGGCACGCTAGGCTGAAATCGCTGCCGTGGGGTTGCACCCGTCCGTTGTCTCACCCGGCGCTCAGGCTGAGTTCCAGGCAGGCGGCGCATCTCACCGCTGACGCAGACTGGTTAGCGTCGACCTCACGCCGGCATTCTCGGGTGACTGCCGGCACCGGTGGCTGGGTTGACCGGGGAAACGCTAACGCAAAGGAGTAGAGAATGCGCAACTTAAGAATAATTGAAGCCTCGACGGCATGCGCGCTGGGTGCGCTCATAATGGCCCCCGCTCTGGCAGCGGAGCCCGCTATGGAAGGCCACATTTCGATCGTCCCGTCAGAAGTCAAGTGGACCGAGGCCCCATCTATCGGACCTGGTGCCAAGTTGGCGGTATTGGAAGGCGATCTCAATCAAGCCGCGCCGTTCACCATGCGGATCAAGCTTCCTCCCAATTTCAAGATCCCAGCCCACACTCATCCCGTGTTTGAGCGAGTCACCGTGTTGTCCGGGACGCTCCATTTGGGCATCGGCGAGACCTTCGATCGCGCCAAGGCCAGGGCTTATCCGGCTGGCGGCGTCACGATGATGCCCGCGGGAATGCCCATGTTCGCCTACACCACCGGCAAAGAAACCGTCATTCAGATTCATGGCACCGGTCCCTGGGGCATCAGCTACCTGAATCCCGCGGAGGATCCAAGAAAGAAATAGCTTGTCGGCCAACGCGGAACGAGTGCGCCATGCTTCCAGGCCCCTGCCAGCTTCGGTCCCAGCCGGAGTCAATCGCATGCTGACCGCGTGGCTGCGGTGAACGTCATGTGAAGGCCCTTGCCGGAGACATTGGCGAACGCAACGTGTTCCGGCCGCCCGCGTTGCACGCGGCGGCCGACTATATCGTGCAGGAGTGGGCAAGGCGCGGCAGTGCAGTGAGGCGCCAGGACTATCAGACATGAGGCATTCCCTGCGCCAATATCGAGGTCACGCTCGCCGGCTGCGTGCAGCCTGACGAAATCATTGTGATCGGCGCGCACTACGACACAGTACGGAACAGCCCCGGGGCTGATGACAACGCCAGTGGCGTCGCCGCGCAAGCGGGCGCCAGTCGGGATGGGTGCGGGCGAGCTTCTTGCTGCCCGCGAGCACCCAGCGCGCGGCCGGATGCGGGTCGACGAGGAAGCGGTGATCGTGGAGTACCGCGCCGGGGCCAGCGGGCAGGTCGGCACGCAACAGGTCCAGAATGCGTCGTCCCGACGGGAGCACCATCCTGTTCGCGGTCGACCACTCGCTCATCGTCATGCCGGTGACCGTTCCCGATGTTCGTTATGACGTGACGAGCGACTTCGTGCCGAGAGATCGTCAAGCGAACGGGTCGCTTCGCTAAATTCCGAGCAGGAAGCGGTTGGCGAGTTCTTCGACGATCGATGCCTGCAGTCTGTCGCGAGAGATTTTGAGCGGATCGCGATCTGCGGTCGATGCCATCCAGCGCTTGAAGTCGACGAACGCGGTCGGACTGATAGTCGTCATCCGAGCCATCCTCCCGGTCACGGAAACGATGGGCGCCGAGAATGAAGGCGATCCCAGCAGGACATTTTCGCGTCTCGCCTGGACTGCCCAGAGGTCGTCTTCATCATCGGTCAGTTGGAGCGGGTGAGGGTCAAGACCGGCGGCCTCGCGACGCAGGATGTCCACCTCGAAGCCTCTTGCGTTCACTGCCGTAAAGAGTTGATCATCCCGAATCTCGAAGGTGCTATCCACCTTGCGTAGAACATCCAGCATCGAGAGGTCGAGGTTCTTTATTCGTGTAGCAAACTGGAGACGTTTGCGCGTATCCCAAAAAAGATCCACGTCGCGAGTTGCGGGGGCACGTTCTTGCAGGCGAACTCCGGCTGCGGCTTCATATGCATACAGTGCATGTGTCCCGACGACAATGAAATGCTCGGCGATATTGAGCCGAGTCATTACGTGAAGGATGGCCACGAGGATGTCTGGAGCACGGCCGACGCGGATCGCGCGGTTCAGCCGCCGGTGCCGGTCGAGCTCGTCTGCGAGCGTCTTCAGCCTGGCCTCGGTGGCTTCCTTGCGCGCGTTGAACCGCGAGTACATGTCCTCGGTCGTTTCCGAACGCACCCCGAGGCTCTTCTGTTTGTTGTCCACGCCGGTCCGAATGAGGTACTCGCGGCCCTTCGTGGTTCGCCAGAGCATGCCGCCGCGGACCTCTGCGGCCTTGGCCCGCGCAGATTCCCAGGCTTCGAACACCGCTTTGGCGTCGATGTACTGGCGCAGTGCATCTTCATCCAATTCGATCCAAGGATCCATGGAGTTTCAGTATAAAACAGCAATCTATCTATTTTATACTGAAACCTCGCGGATGTGCTCTATGCGTCGGCGCGAACCAGCGACTGTGATGTGCGTTGAATCATGCGCCTGCCTTCTTGTGAGTGCCCCAACCGATGCGATGCCGCTCCTGCGTGGCCTCGTGCCGCGCATCCTCCTCGCTGTGCAAGTAGGCGCTGGTGGTCGAGATCGACGAATGCCCAAAATTATCCCTGACATACCGCAGATCCACCTGCCGGTCGGTCATGTGCGACCCGGCGGTGTGGCGCAGCCAGTGGGCCGAGGCGCTGGCCAGGACATCTGCCTGCGCCGCCCAGTCGGGCCCGCGCGCGCGCAGGCGCGCGGCTGCCAGGCCGAACACTTCCTTGAGGATCAGGTGCAGCGCGCCGCGTGACAGGCCTTCTTCTTCGTGCTGACGGTCGTGTTGCCGGTCCTTGCGGCCAATCACCGGCAGCAGCAGCGGGCGCGTCTCGCCGGGTTGCGGCGTCGGTGCCAGCCCGTGGGCGCGGCGATAGCGCGCCAGCTCGGCAATCAGCTCGTCGGTGGCCGGCACCAGCCGGGTCTTGTTGCCCTTGCCGGTCACCTCGAGCCACCAGCGCTCGACGCCCTGGGCATCGCGCCGGCAGAAGAAGGCCCCCATGGCCGTGCCAGTGACCTCCGCCGCGCGCAGTCCGCCCAGATAGAGCACGGTCAACAGCCAGCGGCAGCGCGCCGCATGCAGCCGTTCGCGCGCGGTGGCGGTGTCGGTCGTTCCCGGCATCGCCGCGACGGCGTCTTTGACAGCGTCCCAGAGGTCGTGGCTCAGGTAACGCGTGATGCGTGGCTGCGTCGGTGCGCGCCGGCGGCGTGCCAGCGCCAGCGGATTGCCGGCCAGGTAGCCAGCCTCGGTCAGCCAGGCAAAGCAGGCGTTCAGGATCACCAGCGCGTGGCGCACGCTCGCCGGCGACAGCGGCCCGGCAAACGGGCGCCAGTCGGGGTGGTGGCGCCCGAGCTTCTTGCTGCCCGCGAGCACCCAGCGCGCCGCGGGCTGCGGGTCGGCCAGGAAGCGTTCGTAGACCAGCAGGTCCTCATGCGTCAGCGACGACAGCGGCTTGCCGAGTTGCAGCACCGCCCACAGCAGCAGCCGCTCGACCTCGCGGCGGTAGGCGCTCACGGTCGCCGGGGTGTCGGCATAGCGCGCGAGCCAGGCGGTGACGGCAGCCAGATCGTCGGTTGCGGCGATGCGGGTGGCGGTGGCGGGGGCGCGGTTGCTGCCGTCGCGTCCGGAGAGGGCCGACGGCAGGCGCAGTTGCTCGAGCGGCGTGGGCAGCGCGGCGAGGAGGCCGGAGGTCGTTGGGGCGGGCGGCGGGTCGGGGAAATCCAAGGTCGAGGCAGTGGCTGAGGCGGGTCGAGTTCGAATTATAGAAAAAGCACTTATGTCTAATGTATCGTCAACAAGATTGACGCCGCGCTGCAGGCCGCCATGGCCAACGACATTGCCGAACTGCGCAGCCGCTTCCCCTAAACCCGAGCGCTGTACCGCGAGGTCTGCGGCCTGCTGTTCTTCCGCTACGGCGTCACGCCCACCGCCAACAAGCTTTACAGCCTGGTGCGCAAGGGCAGCATGGGCACGCGCGCCGAGGTGCTGCAGGGGTTCTGGCAGAAACTGCGCAGGCGCACGCGCGTGACCATCGAGCATCCGGACCTGCCGGATGCCCTGAAGCAGCGACGAGTTCCCATGGTCTACCTCATTTCATGCGGGCTTCGATTACCTGTTGCAGGACGGGCATAGACGTCATATTGGTCGGGCGCACGACGTCTCGTACTTAACCTGTAGGGCATCCGATATTGATGCGTGACTTTTTTTTCGCATGTAAAGTAAATTTTTTCGAGACAAGTGATCAATATTATTGATGCCCATCACGCTGGCATTGGCAACGCGCATTGCTGGTAGTATGCAGACACAAGAGCACCTGTCGCCTCCTGTCCTGACATGCCATGACGATCGCAAACCGGCTGGCCCTTGCCGTACCCGTCCTTTTTGCCTGCGCCGGTGCCGACGCCACCGAAGGCGCCCTGGGCCGGCCGGTAACCGGGACCAGCGTCCTGCCCAATGCGGGCATCGTGTCGCCGGAACCGATACTCGCGGTCAACATTGGTGAAATCTACCTGGATGGTGCGATCGGTGGCAGCCGCACCGTGCCGATCGCTGGCAAGGCTTCGGCCGGCATCGAAGGTAAGGTTGCCTTCACGCTGGCCACGGTGATGAAGGTCTGGGACACCGGCCCCGGTGCCTGGAACTTTGCCTCCAGCTTCACGCTGCCCTATGTGTGGACCAAGGTCACGGCCAATGTCGGGGTGGGCAACCGCGGCAGCAGTTCGCAGGACACCGCGTCCAATTTGTTCGACATTACCTTCGCGCCCATTATCGCCGGCTACCATTTCTCGAAGACCGAGCACGTGGCGCTGAGCGTGAATGTGTGGGCGCCGACCGGCAAGTACGACCCCAACGCGCTGGCCAACCCAAGCCTGAACAACTGGACGTTCATTCCACAGGTGGCCTACACCAAGCTGTTCCCGGAACACGGGCTGGAATTCGATGCCGTGGCCGGCATCCAGTTCTACACCCGCAACAACGCCACCGACTACCAGAACGCGCCATTGTTCACGCTGGACACCATGCTGCTCAAGCGCTTCTCCAATGGCGCAGGCCTCGGTCTGATCGCAGGCACAACGCAGCAGCTCGGCGACGACAGCGGCCCGCTCGCCGACCGCCTGAACGGATTCCGCGGCCATGACTGGGCGGTGGGCCCGATCATCACCTACGACACCAAGATCGGCGCCAAGAGCCTGTTGTCGCTGGGCCTACGCTGGGTCCCTACCGTGGCCAGCAAGAACCGCCTAAAGAGCACGAATACCTTCATGGGTACGGCCACCATCGTGTTCTAACGATCCAGCGTCAATGCGATTGAAGTGCTGAAAGGCGTCGGCGGATCCCATCCGCGGCCAATGCCGTTAGATGAAGTAGACCAAAATCGCACCGCGCGAAGACCCACCCGTATCAGGTTGCAGGCCGTGAGCGCAGTGTTGAGCATTCGCCAGGCGGTGACTTCGTCCATGACCGCATCGGTCACCGAACTGACGAACCCGGACGAGACCTCGGTGCGGTACTGCTCGGCCAGGAACGCCTGGATCTCGCGCTCCGTCATGCCGCGGGAGTACATGGCGATGATCTTATCGTCGAACCCGGTGAAGCGCCGCTCGTGCTTGGGGATCAGAATTGGGGCGACATGTTATGCCCTAAACAAAAAATTTCTGACAGGCCCCGATTAAAGCTTGCGAATATTCGACGCTTGCAGGCCTTTCTGACCTTGAGTCACTTCGAATTCTACCTTTTCGCCTTCTGCCAGTGACTTGAACCCAGTGCCTTGGATTTCGCTATGATGGGCGAACAGGTCCTTGCCGCCGTCGTCGGGTGTGATGAAACCATACCCCTTTTCATCGTTGAACCACTTCACAACACCAGTCGCCATGTTTTCCTCTAGTTTGTGGTTGTACATTGCTGGCTTCCTTTGCCAGCATCTCGCACGAGGCTGGCGCTCGAAAGATGAGCATAGCTTAAGTGGCGTGACGAAGCCAACAGCAAAGCATTAGGGTTTAACCGCGCATTCTCGCTGAGAAGACGGACGACCAGGCTTCATTATTAGGGCTCTTACACCAATGACGCGACCGCATATGAACCAGGCAACCAGACAAAGATTAGAAAAACCTGCCGTTGGATGTGCGGTTTTAGGTACATACAGACTGCTTACCGACCCGCCAGCCGAACCACCGAAACATGCGGCCTGAGTGAGGACCCCTTGGCTGCCACCGGGAGCGTTAAAGACCTTGGAGTTCGAAGGCACGGCACATCGCATTCCGGCAGATCACATCCGCGGGAGACACGATGAAAATCAGCATTCGCGTTGAGGTCATCACGGGTTATGGCGAGAATTCCATATTTGACATCTGCGATATTGACCGCCCTTGTCGCGAACTAGAACCGGCGAAGGTCGGCCTGTCATTGGCTGAAGGGAAAGACGTACTGCATGAGCTGAAGGATAGTGGTGGCGATGCAGGCTGAAGAAGTCTGCATGCTGCGACGATTTTGCACGCGCTGTCACCGTTTCCTCGACCTCAAAGATCGCCGGATTCGCAAGGTAGACACAGTTTTTGGTACCGTGCCATTTCGCAGTGCTCGGATTATTTGCTGTCCATGCGGGACACCCCTCCGAATGGAGTTCCCATATAGCCCGATGACGGAGTACGTCCCGGAGCGGGCGACCAGCGAGTTGCTCGCGCTTGAAGCCAAGCTGTCGGCACAGATGCCTTACCGGCAGGTTGCCTCAATGATGCGCGAGTTCCTGTCTGTACGGGAGACGCCGAATCATGTGACTGTCCGGAATGGGTCGCTATGCAGAGATTTGCATAGCGACCCATTGCTGCCGTTCGGGATATGAGCCATCGCCTCAAGCAGATCCGCGTGCCGCACATTGTCAGAAGGGCATGGCTAGACAAGAGGCGATTCGTCCGCCAGCGCCTCCTGAAGGCGCCAGCGCTTGCGGTCACCGCGCAGGCCGAAGCGGTCCCGGTACTCTGAGGGGCTGCGGCCATTGAGACGGCGGAATGCCTTGCGGAAGGCTCGGATATCCGTGTAGCCGCAGTCCTGGGCAATCTCGCCGATTTCCTTGAGCGTGATCTGCAACAGCAGCTCGGCTCGCCGGATGCGGAGACCGGCCAGGTAGTCGCCCGGGCTCTGCCCGAGCTGCCGGTCGAAATGACGCAACAGCGTGCGGGTACTGGTGCTGGTAGCCCGCGCCACATCGTCGAGCGTGATGGGTTGGTCCAGATTGCGGCGCATCCACTGGATCGCCTTGTACAGCACGCTGTCCGATGCATAGGAGATCACGCCCTGTTCGGCGATGTCGGTCATGACCTGTTCGCGTTCGGCGTCAAACAGCTGGATGCTGGCGACCAGGCCAGCCAGGTCCGCGGCCCCGAGGTTTGCCAGCAGGCGGATCGCCAGGCTGACCTGCTGCGCGGCAGTGGTGGCGCACAGGATGGGGCCGTCGCAGACCAGCGCCTGTCCCTGCGCGAGCCGGATCGAAGGGAATTCACGCGTGAACCAGGCCTGGTGGGTCCAGGGGACGGCAACCGTCCTGCCTTCGAGCACGCCGGCTGCCGCCAGCCACCAGATACCGGTGCCGCAGGTGGCGATCAGCGCGCCTTGCGCATGCCGCTTTGCCACCAGAGAAACGGCATCGGGCTGCTCGGCCACCAGTCTGCGCAGGTGCGGCAGGTTGCGCATCTGCACCGGCGCCACCACCAGTGCGCGGCGCTCGGCGGCCTCGCTGTCGTCGGCGTTCGTCTGATAGCTGTCCAGCAGGGGATGACCGATCGACACCGGCTTGCCATGGATGTCGACTAGCCGCCAGCGGATCAGTGGGCCGGACTTCTGTGCCTTGGAATCCGCTGCGCGTGCCGCTTCCAGGCGATTGGCGAGGACCAGGGTGTCGATGATGGAGAAGAGCGTTCCCGCCATGCCTTCGGACGGCAGCATCAGCTCGACGAGTAATGTCATGGATTTCCCGAGTGTGGCGTTTTTGGCCCCCTGATTGTCGTCATTGCGCCTCCAGCCCGGCAGGCTTTCATCGCTAGCATTCCCCCACTACAACGGCGACTGCGGAGCGGCTATGGATCGAAGGAGATTTAACCAGTGGCTGGGTCTTGGCGCAATTGGCGCGATCGTGCCCAGGGCGGCGTTCGCCGCTTCGGGCTACCCGGAACGGCCCGTCACGATGATCGTCCCCTATCCGGCGGGCGGTCCGTCCGACACGGCGGCGCGGCGGCTGACACCTGAGCTCGGCAAGCGGCTGGGCCAGCCGGTAGTGATCGACAATGCGGCCGGGGCTGGCGGCGCGCTGGGTGCGCAGAAATTCCTGCGAAGCGCGGCGGACGGGATCACGCTGTTCTACGGCTCTCCCAACGAAACCATCCTGGCGCCTCTGGCCAATCCTGCGGTGCGCTACAAGTCGGTCGAGTTCCGGCTCGCGTCGCTCGGCGCCTCGGCTGCGCTGGTGCTGTGCGGGCACGCCGGCCTGCCGGCCGACAGCATCGACGGACTGGTGGCACTGGGGCGCAAGACAGACAAGCCGCTGTCCTTCGGCTCGGTGGGGGTCGGCTCGCTGCAGCACCTGGCCTGCGAAAGCATTCGGGCTGGCACCGGCATGAAGATGCTTCACGTTCCCTACAAGGGCGCGGCACCGGCGCTCAACGACCTGCTTGGTGGGCAGGTCGACCTCATGGCGCTGACCATGGGTGCCAGTACCGTCGCGATGATTGCCTCCGGCAAGCTGAAGTGCTTCGGCGTGATGGCGGCCAGACGGGATGCTGGTGCGCCGTCGCTGCCCACTATCAACGAGGGGCAGTACTTGAAGGACGTGGTGTTCGAAGCCTGGGGCGGCGTGTTCGTACCGGCGAAGACGCCGGATGCGATCGTGGAGAAGCTGAACGCCAGCCTCGCTGAGGTTTACGGCCTGCCTTCCGTGCGCGCCCTGATCGAGGCCGGCGGCGTCCATGTGCCACCCCGGCTGGGTACGGCGGAGGCGGCGCGATTCTTCTCCGGCGAGGCGGCCAAGTTCCAGCAGATCGCCAAGAACATTGACCTCTCTGCCTGAGGAATGCCGATGACCCGGCAACCTTTCCTAAAGTCGACTACGTTGCCAACATTGCTTTCCACCATCGACACGGCGAAATTCGTCGACATCCGCCGGCAACTGCACGCCTATCCCGAATTGGGCTTTGAAGTCGGCGCCACCAGCAAGCTGGTCGCCTCGCTGCTCGCGGAATGGGGCTACGAGGTGCATACCGGCATCGGGAGGAGCGGCGTCGTGGCCCAGATGAAGCTGGGCAGCAGCACGCGGCGCCTTGGCATTCGTGCCGACATGGATGCGCTGCCGATCCATGAAGCGACCGGCCTGCCATATGCCAGCAAGTGGGACGGGCGCATGCACGCGTGCGGGCACGATGGCCATACTGCCATACTGCCATACTGCCATACTGCCATCCTGCTGGCCGCGGCAAAGGCGCTGGCGGATTCGCGCGGTTTCGACGGCACGCTCAATCTGATCTTCCAGCCCGACGAGGAAAACCTGTGCGGAGCACGTAACCCCGCCGATGATCAACGCCGAAGCCGAAACGCGGTTCGCGCAGGAGATCTGCGCCGGCCTGGTCGGCGCCGGCAATGTGATCACGCAAGTGTCGGGATCACTCAGTGGAAGCGAGGACTTTGCCTGGATGCTCAGCGAAGTACCTGGCTGCCACCTGCTCCTGGGCAATGGTGAAGGCGAGTCGGGAGGGTGCATGGTCCACAATCCGGGCTATGACTTCAACGACGAGTATTGCCCCTGGGCGCGGCGTGCTGGGTTGCCATTGCTCAGAATTATCTCGCGACGTCATAGGTGTTACGCGTACCAATCGAGCACAAGGAACCGAACCAAAATTGGTCGAGGCCATGCCTGAACTTCAGCTTTCAAACTGATTTGTGCAACAACGCCATTCCGCGGGCCGAATTTCCTTCTTTGGCCATCTCTAAATCTGAACCTGCGTGCCAATCTCAATCACCCGATTGGGCGGAATATTGAAATACTCTGCAGGGCTGCCTGCGTTCTTGCTCATCGTCGCAAACAGGTGTTCGCGCCATAACGCCATCCCGCTGCGGGTATCGGCCACAGGAATGATGGTCTCCCGACTCAGGAAGAATGACGTCTCCATCAAATTAAAGCCGCCATACAAAGCCAATCCGGCGAGTGCCTTCGGAACATCCGGACGATCCATGAAGCCGAAGCGCAGCACGATCCGATAGCAGTCCTGTCCAACTGGCTCGAAGGCGGCACTTTCAATGGCAGGCACCCATGGCACTTCCTTCATCTTCGCTGTGAGAAAAAAGGACTCGCTGATGCTGCACCTGGTTGTGATTGAGGTTGTGCATCAAGGCGTGCGGCACTACTTCCGGCGTTGCTGTGAGGAATACTGCCGTGCCATGCACCCGGGACGGCGGATCCTGGAATAACGATTGCAGGAACGGTTCAAGCGGCAAATCGGAACTGCGAAGCCGCTCAAAGAGCAAGGCACGGCCGCGTACCCAAGTCATCATCACAATGAACACCCCCGCGCCGAGGGCCAGGGGGAACCAGCCGCCTCCGGCGACTTTCAACAGGCTGGAGGAGAGGAACGCCACGTCCACCGCAAGGAAACAGCCTGTCGCGAACACGCTGCGGCTGCGCAAGCAGTGATCGGATGAGCGCCGGCGACATGGTACAGCCCGTTCGTTTCGGGACGTTGTACAGCATCAGGGGGCGGGCAGTGGCGCGCGCCACTTCGCTGAAATGCCACCCGATGCCCTCATCGGAGGGCCGCAGGTAGTAGGGCGGCGGCACCAGGTAGCCAGCCAGTTCAAACGCATCCAGTTCCGCAACTTGCGCACACACCGCGCTTGTATCGATCGCGCCTACGCCAGCAATCACGGGTAGCTCGCCGTGGACGGATTCAAGGACTGCCGCCGTGAAAACTTGCTGTTCGCGAGTGGAAAGCAGGCCTCCCTCGCGCGTCGTACCCAGGATGATCAAGCCGTTCACCCCTGCCTCCACGTAGCTCTCGGCCAGCCTGGCCGCACTTGACAGGTCCAGTGACCCGGCCCGCATCGGCGTGACCATGGGCACCCAAATGCCACACGGTCACTGGCGGGATATCGGTTCGATGGCGGTGCAGGTAAGGGCGGCGGGGCCGAAACAGCTCTCCTCCTCAGTGCGCCACATCGTCACCTCCCAAGGCAGTCGTCACGCCGAACTCCGCGGCCGGTAAAACCGTCATGATGGCATCCATGGGGTCACTTCAGAATTCGGACAATATTGCACGCCAAGCGACTGCCAGGGGCGGTCGTGCTCGTTGACCGTCCTGGCGGAGAAAGTACCTCAGCCAACCGGAAATCCGTGCGGAAGCCTTATCTGGTAAAGGTCCGACGGCATTCTCAGCAAGTCCTTCATGGTCGACGCAATTCCCGCATCATCGGTTTGGCCCGACAAATTGCGCCATTGGGAAACGACTGGTTATCGTAATAGTCTGCGTCCCCAGCCAGCTCACCGCTCGGCTGGAAAACCTTGCCAGGCGCCAATCTCCCGGCGTCGGCGTGCAATATTCTCCGAATTCTGAAGTCACCCCAAATCAACTTTGTAGAGGATGGAACGTCGAAAGGTTGCGCTGGCAATCGAGAGTGATGGCAATACAGGTCGGACCGGGACTCGCCAAACCTGAATGCGGGAGAGCGCTTCGAGCTCGCCCCCGGAAACGAGGCGTGAGTCAGCGGATTCCATAGGGGCCGCAGCGTATCAAGCTGCCCAAGGCTGATATAAGTCAGCAGCCAGTCCTGTCGTGTCAGAACACTCGAAATCCTTCGCAAACGGGGACAAGGGTATTCCCCACCCCTGGTCCCAACGATTGGGCGGATCTGGTTCTATGAAACCGCCATTGCTGTCGCCACTATTTCTGCCAGCCCAAAAGCGCTATGACCCTTTTTAAGCGCGCCTGCGCGCCCGCCAATCCACCGTCAAGAGACAAAAATGAGCATAGAAAACCAACCCGTTGACGTGCAGATGCTGGCGGATTTCGCCTCTGCATGGAACCGCCACGACCTGGAAGCCCTGATGAGCTTCATGACCGATGACGCCGAATTCCATGCCGTCGGTGGCCCGGACCTGCTGGGCCGCACCTTCGAGGGCACCCAGCCCCAGGGAGAAGGCTCTCAGTTGGCCTGGCAGCACTTCCGGACGCCGCCTGGCTGGATGGCGACCACTTCGTGTGCGGCGAGCGTGGCGTTTCCTAATCCACCTTCCGCGGCACCAAGGCGGACGGCGCGCGCATCGTGGCCCGCATGGAGAACGCCTACCGCAAGGACAGGCCGGAGCTGGTCGCCCGCTGAGCCGGCCCAGCCCGCAAGGCAGTTCTTTTCAGTACAGCGACGTAAAGTTCGCTGATCCGTGACCGATTCATCTTGATGGAAACCAGCCCATGCCCAAGCGCGCCATTTCTTCCGACCGTGTCTTCAAGCCCTCGCTGCCGTTCGCCCAGGCGACGCTGGCTGGTGGGTTCCTGTTTGCCTGCTCGACGGGGCGCAATCTGCAGGGCCAGTTCGTCGTTGGCGATGTGCGGGCGCAGACCCAGCAGGCCATCGACAACATCCGCGCCCTGGTCGAGCAGGCCGGCGGCAGCCTGCGCGATGTCGTTAAGTGCACCGTCTACGTCACAGACCGCGCCAACTGGGCGCCCATGAACGAGGTCTATTTCGCCAACTTCAGCGAAGACCCGCCGCATCGCGTGTCATGCATCGTCAGCGGCCTGGGCTCGCCAGATTGCCTGGTCGAGATCGACGCCACGGTTTTTCTCGGCGACTCCTGAGGCGCATCGATCGCGGCCGCTGCCGACGCTGTCGCGGCGAGCCGAAGCGGTGCGCCAGCCCAACCCATACCACCCCCCAAGGAGCAGACCCAATGCTCAGCCGTCGCTCATTCCTGTCACTCTCGCTCGCTTTGCCCTTTGCGGTGCAAGGCCAGATGCTTCCCGGTGGCCGCCCCATGCGCTGGGTTGTACCGTTCCCGGCCGGCGGCTCCGCCGACGCCATCGCGCGCAACTGGGCCAGTTCGTACACGGCGGCCACCGGGCAGGCCATCGTGATCGACAACCGCGGCGGTGCCAACGGTCTGCTCGGCATCCAGGCCGTGAAGGAGGCACCGGCCGATGGCAGCGTGCTGGGCGTCCTCAACGTTTCGTTTTTCACGGCCCTGCCGCTGATGATGGCCAAAGCGCCCTACGACCCGGCACGCGACCTGACGCCCATCGCCCGCCTGGTGACGTCGACCGTGGTGTGCTGCGTGACGCCGGAGCGCGCCAAGCAGAACGGCTGGACCAACTTCCGCAGCCTGATCGAATGGGGCAGAAAGCCGGGGCGACAGCTGACCAAGGGATCGGCCGGCAACGGATCGCCCGCGCACCTGCTGATCGCCAGCGTGGCCAAGCGCACCGGCGCCAGCATCCTGCATGTGCCCTACCGCGGTGGCGCGCCGGCCTTAGCCGACCTGCTGGGCGGGCAGATCGACATGGCGTTCGATTTCATGCCGGCGCTGATGCCGCACATCGCAACCGGGCGTCTGATCCCGCTGGCCGTGGGCAGCCGCGATCGAAGCCCGCTGATGCCCGAGGTGCCCGGCATGGGCGAGTTCGCCGACCTGGGCCTAGGCGACCTGGACCTGCAATCGTGGAACGCACTGACCGGCCCCGCCAGCATGGATCCGGCGACCGTTCGCGCCATCACGCAAGGCGTGAAGCGCAGCGCAACGCCGGAACTCGCGGCGCGCCTGAAAAACGCGGGCCTGGTACTGGCCACCACCGACAGCGCCGAGGCCACGCGCGCGCTGATCACGGCCGAAGCGCCGCGCTGGAAGGAAATGGTGCAGGTGTCGGGGGCCAAGATCGAATGAGGCGCAAGAGCCCGAGCGCGGTCCATGCCTGAGCGTCGCACGCGTGGTTTCGCCACGGCTTGGCGGTGTCGATCCGGAATATCTGCGAAAAGCGCGTGTTCCGGCTCTGTCGGAACAAGAGGGCTTCCCCAACAGTCAAAACCAGACCCAAACGACGCGAGCATCGACATTTCAGCAAAATCGCTTGAGCGCTCATCCTTGAACAGCGGCGTATCCGCGCACCAGGCGTAGAGCGCGTCGTACATCACCATGCCTGCCCTCAGCATCTCGTGGTCGTCGGCTAAGTTGAGCGACAGCCCTTTCGAGATGGCGAGCAGGCCGGCCGCCTCCTTCGCGAGCTGGGGCTGGCCGCAGTCGGCGGCGCGCACGATCAGCGCCAGCTTGTTCAGGGCCGGGTCAATCAGCTGATACTTCTCGATGAAGGCGTCGAAGCTGCAGCGGTCGCCGTGGTGGCCGAGCTCGACATTCGGCACGTCAAGCGGAGCGCAATGCGGCGCGCGCCGAGACTGCGGCCGCGCGCGAGGACATCGCGGCACGCTCAGCCCAGCTGGAAGAAGCGCGTCAATCGATCGCGGAAAGCCAGGCGGACCTTGCCGCCGAGCGGCAGGCACACGCCGCCACCCAGGCACGGCTGGAAGCGGGCAGGGCAGAACTGGAGGGGGCGGGCCGCCAGCTGACGGAGCTGCGGTCCCAATTCTCGACCGAGCTGGAGCGTGCGCGCGAGCAGGTGACCATGGCCCAGGAACGGGCCGAGGCCAGCGAGCGGCGGGCACTGCGCGAACTGGATCAGGAGCGTACCGCGCGGCAGAAGAGCGAGCGCGCTGCCGAGGCGTTGCGCACGGAACTGGCGGCCGCGCGCCATGAAGCCCGCGACGCGGCGGTGGCGCAGGCCGAAGCCCGGGCCCGGCTCGAAGCCCAGGTCGCGGCGCTCACGGAGCGGCTCACCGAGCGGCTCGCCGCCGCCGAGGCGGCGCAGCGCCAGGCCGCCGTCGACCGGGACGCGGTGCAGACGGAGCTGGCGGCGGCACAGCGCCGGGCCGAGCGCGCCGAGGCGGAAGCCGTGCTGGCGCGCCAGCTGCTGGCAGAATTGCGCCTGCCGCGCGAGCGAGAGGGCGCCGGTAGTGGGCGTCGGCGCAAGCCCGGCGGCCCTGCGCCGACCGATAACGAAGCACCAAATGAAAAGCCGGCTGACGAGCACGGGGCGCCCACCGGCTCGAACCCGGAAGACGGCAGCGACAGCAGCGACAACCACGACGACAGTAAACATTGAGCGGGCGGCCGCGATCTGCTGGATCCAGGACCAGATAGCCGATTACGACCTGGCCACCCTTTTTTCCGCGCGGAGCGTGCCGCTTCAGGAATGCCGGCCAACTCTCATGATCGTGCTGGCGGTGTCGACCAAGGCCGCCAGGACAAGCATGGCGATGATCACCGTGCAAGCCTGGGGCATATGGAACAGGGAGAGCTCGAAATACAGCATCTGCCCGAGCCCGCCGGCGCCGACAAAGCCAAGGATTGCCGCTACGCGGATATTCATTTCCCAGCGATACAGGATGTAGGCCAGGAACTGGGGCCATACGCAGGGCAGCGTCCCATACATGAAGACCAGCGCGGCGGGGGTACCCTTTTCGATCAGCGCGCGGCCGGGTGCGCGCGGCGCATTCTCCAGCGCCTCGGCGAACAGGCGACCGAGCACGCCCGCGGTATGCAGCGCCAGGGCGAGGGTGCCGGCAAACGGTCCCAGCCCGACTGCGAGGACGGTCAGGGCAGCCCATACCAGTTCCGGAATCGAGCGCAACAGGTTCAGCAGCAAGCGCGAGAACGCGCGCAGCGCATCGCCGTAAAGCCCGGAAGCCGGTAGTGCCAGGCCAAAACCCAGCACCGCCGCACACAGCGTGCCCACGGCGGACACCGCGAGCGTTTCGAGCATGGCGCCGCCGGTTCTGGCCAGGAACGTGGCGGACAGTTCTGGCGGGAAGAAGGTCTGCAGGAAGCGCAGGATCTCGGCTGCAGCCTGCGCGGAAAAAAGCCGGCTCAGATCGAGCGAGAGATAGGCAAAACTGGCCGCAATCGCGATTGCCACGGCGAGCAGCGTAAGCAGGCACTTGAGGCAGAGTTGACCGGCCGTGGGCGTGTTAGTCGCCATGGTTCAATCCAGCATCTTGCGCAGCCGGGCGCTGAGCGCGTCGGCCAGCAGGACCAGCAGCAGGAACACAAGCAGGATGGTCGCGGCTTCGCCGCCGTTGAGCAGCTTCATGGCCTGGTCCATCAACTGGCCAAGCCCACCGGCGCCAACGAAGCCCATCACCACCGACGCCCGGACGGCGCATTCCCAGCGATACACGGTGTACGAGACCAGTTCCTGCGCGGCATTTGGCAGCAGACCGTAGGACAGCGCCGCCAGGCGCCCGCTGCCACCGGAGAGCAGGGCGTCCGCCGCGCGCTGGTCGCTGGATTCGAGGATTTCCGCATAGACCTTTGCCAGCATGCCGCCATAGGTGACGGCCAGCGCCAGCACGCCCGCCGCCGCGCCAAGGCCCAGGGCGCGCACAAAGACCAGTGCCCAGACCAGCTCGGGCACCCCGCGCAGCAGGAGTACCAGCGCCCGCACGGCGCTGCGCAGTGCTGCCCGCACCCGGAGTCCCGGGCCCGGACCGATGCGGGAGATGGAGAGGCTGCTGGTCATCGCTACGGCCAGCGGCGCCGCAATGACAAAGGCGAGGGCGATGCCCGCGGTCGCGATCGCCAGCGTTTCCAGCGTTGCCTTGGCCACGTAGCCGAGAAACTCGGCTGAAACCTCGGGAGGCAGGAAGTTTCCCAGGAAGTCGCCTATCACCTTCAGGTTTGCCCTGTCGAACAGTGCCGACGGGCTGAACTGGGACAGCCTCAGCAGGGGCCACAGCACCAGCAGCGCCAGGACCAGTCCGCCGGCCCGCCGCAGCGCCTGCGGGTCGCGTGGATGAGCGCTCATCGACATGCCGCCCTGCGCGGGTCACCGCCGCCGGAAGTGGCGGCGGTGACCGCGGCCCGGTTGCCCTGCACCGGTGGCGATTCGCTCTCGGAGGCGTAGAGTTCCCGCAGCAGGGCGTCTGTGACGTGCTCGGCCGGCAGGTCGAAGGCGACCTCGCCAGACTTCAGGCCGATGATGCGGGGAAACCAGCGCAGGGCAAGGTCCACCGCGTGCAGGCTGGCGATCAGCGTCACCGCCCGCGTATCGGCTTCCTTGCGCAGCTCGCTCAGGGTCAGATTGGCCAGCACGGGATCCATTGCCGAGACCGGCTCGTCGGCCAGGATCAGTTCCGGGCGCTGGTAGAGCACGCGGGCCACCCCGACGCGCTGCAGCTGCCCGCCCGACAACTGGTCGCAGCGATCGAACAGGCGGTCGGCCAGCTCCAGTCGCGCCAGCTGTTCGCTGGCGCCGGCGATATCCGCCGGATAGACCAGCGAGAGCATGGATTTCCAGCCCGGCCAGATACCGAGGCGGCCGGCAAGGATGGCGGTGATCACGCGCTGGCGTGGAGGCATCGGCGGCGCTTGGTGCACCATGCCGATGCGGCAGCGCAGGTGCCGCAGGCGCGCGGCGCTCAGTGCCCAGGGGCTCTGCCCCAGGATCTCGACGCGGCCTTCGCCGGGCCGCAGCGACGTTGCCAGCAGGCGCAGCAGCGAGGTCTTGCCGGCGCCCGAGGGACCGATGACGGCGATGCGCTCGCCGCTGCCCGCCGACAAGGCGATCTGGCTCAGCGCGCGCTGCCCGTTGGGGTAGCTGACGCTGGCGGCATCGAGATTGAAACTCACTTGATCAGGCCCGCGGTGCGGGCCGCGGCCTCGATGCCGGCGTAGTTCTCCGGCTTGGTAGGGATGTACTTTACGGTCCGTTGCAGTGCCATGATCTCCCTGTGCTCGGGATTGGCCGGGTCAAGGCGCAGGAACGCTTCGGTCAGCTTCTTGCGCAATGCCGGGTCGAGCCCGCCGCGTACGGTCCAGTTGTAGTCGAAGTAGGGCGGCGTGACGGCAAACACCCGGACCTTGCCGGGGTCCACCTTGTGCTGCTCCACCAGCTTGTCCCAGACCGAGGCGTTGAGCACGCCGGCTTCGGCCTTGCGGGCCTGGACGAAGGCGGCCGTTGCGTCATGGGCGCCCGAGTAGGCAACAGTCTTGAAGTCCCGGTCCGGATCGATGCCGGCCTGGTGCAGGAAATAGCGCGGCATCAGGTGTCCGGAAGTCGAGGACGGCGCGCCGAAGGCGAAAGTCTTGCCCTTGAGGTCGGCCAGGTTCTTGATACTGCTGTCGGCAGTGATGAACTTGCTGGTAAACGCCGCATCTTCCTGCCGCTGGACGATGGGGATGGTGGCGCCTTTCGTCCGGATCTTGCTTTGCACGTAGGTGAAACCGCCCAGCCATGCCATGTCGATCTTGCCCGTTGCCAGGGACTCGACCACGGCGGCGTAATCCGTCACTGGCATGAACTCCACCTTCATGCCGGTTTCCTTCTCGAGATATTTGCCAAGCGGCGCGAACTTGCGCTGCAGTTCGGTCGGTGCCTCGTCGGGGATGGCCGAGACTTTCAGGACGCTCTGTGCAGCCTGGGCACCCGACAGGACGACAAGGCCGGCAAGGCCGGCAAGGCCAGACAGGGCAAGCGCGGCAAGGCGTTTGGCGATACGCGGGAATATGGTTGTGGTCATGATCGAGCGTGGTCGAAGAACGGCAGTGATGGGGCGGGGACAACCACAAAAAGGCGCCTATGCTACCGCGATCGGGCGGGTCCTTCCGTCATTTCGCCATCAGCGTTGCCTGATGGAAGTCTTCCCCGCCCGGCACATCGGCCGGCCGGGCGTATTGAGCCGGGTGGTGCTGGCTATCAGTTCCATGGCGGCGCTCCTGGCCAATCTGGTTTCAAGGCTTCGGCGACAAGTCTAATGACTTCGGCACGTTCCAGCTCCGGCGCGAACAGCGGCGCGCGCTGCGCGCATTGCCGCCGCAGGCGCTCGAGAAAAGCGTCATCGCCGCTGGCGTGCTCCAGCATCGTCGCCAGGTGCGCGGCATCGCCCGGCGGGAAGTAGCCCTCGTAGTCGCGGCCGAGCATGCCGACGTTGCCCGGGATGCGGCTGGCCAGCACCGGCACCCCGCTGGTAACGGCCTCGATGATCACGTTGGCGCCGCCTTCCATCACGCTCGATATGACCATTGCCCGCGCCTGGCCGATGCGCCGTCGCGTCTCGGCGTGAGACAGGTTTGCCAGCCAGACATAGCGCCGGACCCCTGGCCAGCGATGTGCTTGCAGCGCCTCTGCTGCCTGCCGCCAGGTATCGTCCAGCGCCGCGCCGATGTGGATCATGCGCACGCGCGAATCGTCGGGAAGCAGCCTCAGGGCCTGCATGGGCGTCCCCGGGTCCTTCTCCGCCCGCATATGGCCCACCAGCACGACCTCGAACGCGTCCTGGCTGGCTGCTGCCGGCAAGATTGCCGGGGCGGACTGGTAGATGACCCGGCATTTGGCCCGATGCCCGGGGGCCAGTTCAGCGGGTCCTTCGTCCTGCAGCACCACCAGGTGGGTGGCCAGGTCCAGGGAGCGCTGGGCGGATGCGTCGCTGCGGATGTCGCGGTACAGATCCGTCCCGGTCAGCACCACCATCAGGGGCCGGCCGGGACAGGCTTTGGCAAACCTGGCGATGGAATCGGCCGAGCGCCGGGCGTGCAGCGCGATCAGGCACGCCGGGACGGCGCCGGCCGGGTGGTCTGCCGCCCACTCCGCGGCCAGGGTCACACCGTAATCTGGCTGCAGGAAGCGCGACCAGCGATGTGCGGTTTGCCAGTTGCCGTTATTGGCTTTCCGGAGTGCCGGGCTGATAATCGCGACAGTGGCCTTGGGAGGACGCATGACGATCGGCTCTGAAGGGGACGCAGCCAGAAGGATAAACAAATTCGGGCTCGAAGCGGCATTTGCCGAAGCGCATGTCCGCACCTGGGCCATCTTGCAGGACTTGTCGCCGACTCAGTGGCAGGTTCGCTACGATCCGGGGATCAACCCGCCCTTGTGGGAATACGCGCATGTCGCGTGGTTCACCGAGCACTGGGTGTTGCGGGACCCGCGTCCCGGCCCGGGCGGCCGCCTGGTCGCAAGCCTGCCGTCGATGCTTGATAACGCCGACCGCCTCTTCGATTCCTCGCGCGTGCCTCACACGGATCGCTGGAAGCTTGCGTTGCCCTCACTGGGGCAGGTGCGGGGCTACGTGGCCGCGGTACTGGAGCGGGTCCGGGCCAGCCTCGCCGCGGCGGACGACGCCGACCAGGCGCTCTATTTTTTCCGGCTCGCCTTGTTCCACGAAGACATGCACGCGGAGGCGCTGACCTATATGCGCCAGACGCTCGATTATCCGCGGCACGCCCAGTTCGGCATGCCTTCGATTGCGCCGGGTGCCGGGCCGGTGGCCGCAGGCGACGACACGTTCCTGATGGGGTCGCCTGCCGGAGGTGACGGATTCGTCTTCGACAATGAGAAGTGGACCCACCCGGTCCGCATCGCCGCTTTCCGCATCGATCGCGCTTGCGTCAGCAATGCCGCATTTGCAGAATTCGTGGCCGCCGGCGGCTACCGCGACCCTCAATGGTGGTCCGCCGACGGACGCGCATGGCTGCAACAGAGCAAGCTGGCGCATCCGGTGCGCTGGCGCCTGACAGCCGGCGGCTCCCCGGGGCAGTGGGCGTTGCGCTGGTTCGGGCAGTGGGTGCCGCTGCCGCCCGACCAGCCGGTGTGTCATATCAATGCCTACGAGGCGGAAGCCTATTGCCGCTGGGCCGGCAAGCGCTTGCCCACGGAAGCCGAATGGGAGTACGCGGCAACGCATGACCTGATCCGCTGGGGTAGCGCCGTGTGGGAATGGACGGCTGATCCTTTCGAGCCCTATGCAGGGTTCTCGCCCGATCCGTACCAGGAATACTCCGCCCCCTGGTTTCACACGCATCGCTCGGTTCGCGGCGGCTCGTTCGCCACGCATGCCCGCATGCAGCATCCTCGCTACCGGAACTTTTACCTGCCGCACCGCAGCGACCTCTTCGTCGGATTCCGCTGCTGCGGCTGAGTTGCGGCTGAGTTGCGGCTGAGTTGCGGCTGAGTTGCGGCTGAGTTGCGGTTGAGGGCGGCGTCTTCACGGTGACATCGATGCTTGCGGTAGCCGACTGCCGTATCTGGCCGGGGATGCCGCCGGTCCGGCCGCCCAGGGCGTTGCCAGCCGCCGGCCGCCTGTAGAATCGGCTACCACGCAACCCTGGAACGTCCCGCATGGACTCTCAAGCCCCGGATCGCCGCGCGCTGCTGCCGCTGGCCTATCACGCAACGGTGGTCGATTATCTGCGTCGCCACGAGCCTGAAGTCTGGCGCTGGGCCAACGCCCGCGCAACTGGTGCCGACCACCGCGACGCATTGCGCGCGATGCTGCTGCGGGACACTTACCGGATCGAGGTGGACGCCCACGCCGACGTACACGCAGCGCTTGCGCAGGCGATGTCGCGGCTCGGCATCGAAGCGCGCGCGACGCTCTACCAGTCGCCGGGCCAGGATATGAACGCCTCGCTGGTCTATGTGCCCGGGGAGGTCCACATCGTCCTGCAGGGTCCGCTGCTGGAGCGGCTCGCGCCGCCGGAACTGCTGGCGGTGTTCGGCCACGAGCTGGCCCACTATCTGCTGTGGTCGCGCGACGACGGCCAGTTCCTGGTGGCGGACCGCATCCTGAATGACGCACTGGCCGCGCCAGGCGCAAGTGCCAGCCATCGCGAGACCTGGCGCCGCTATGCACTGCATACCGAGCTGTTTGCCGACCGTGGCGGCGCCGTGGCGGCCGGTGCGGTGGCGCCGGCAGTGTCGACGCTGGTCAAGGTGCAGACCGGCATGGGCAGCGTGGACGCGGCCGCCTACCTGCGCCAGGCGGCCGAGATCGAATCCAGCGAGCCGGGCGCGAGCGCCGCCCACAGCCATCCCGAGACCTTTATCCGGGCCCGCGCGCTGGCGCTGTGGTGGGAGGGCGCGGCCGATCTTGATCCGTGGATCGAAACCCGCCTGCACGGCCCGTTGGCGCTGGAAAAGCTGGACCTTCCCGGACAGGTCCGGCTGCAGGCGCTCACGCGCGGCTTCCTGGCTCAATTTCTCGCCGGCACGCCGCTGACGAGCGAGGCGGTGCTTGCGCAGGTGCGCATGATGTTTCCCGACTGGCGTGACGATGAACCGGCGATCGGTCCCGAAGAGTTGGGGCAGGGCGTGATCGACGACAGCGTCCGCGGCTACCTGAACGCATTGATGATGGACCTTGCGCTCGCGGACCCCGACCAGCAGGACGCGGCGCTGCTGCACGCCGGCAAGATGGCACAAAGCCTCGGCAGCCTCGAAGCGCTGCAAGGCAACCTGCGCCGCGACGCCGGTTTCGGCAAGCGCGAACTGGACCGCTACCAGCGCCAACTCGATCGCCAACTCGATCACCAACGGGCCAGGGAGGGCCGGGCATGAATGACAGCACGACCCACGGCATAAACACTATCGCCGATATGAACGGTAGCGGCGAGCCGCGCACGCTGCGGGCGCTGATCGATGCGCAGGCGGGCGCGGCGCTGCCTGTCGACGACGTCCTGGTGCTGGTGTTGCCCCTGTTCGCGCAGGTCGCCGCGTTGCATGCGCAGGGCAGGGTGGCTGCGCTCGATCCCGACAGCATACTGGTGAGCAAGGACGGCGCGCTGCGCCTGCGGCGGCCAGATGGCGAAATCCCCGTCATGGACATCGACGCGGTGCATCGCGTGCAGCCGCATCCGGCCTCGGGCCTGAATATCGTCGGCGCTCTACAGCTCGGCCATGCCGATGACGGGCAGCGCGACCAGACCGACCTGGCCTTGCAGCTTGACGCAACCGCGCCGATCGAGCGCCCGGTCTACCTGCGCGGGCCGGCGAGCTGGGAAGGACTTCTGGGCCACCATGACGAGATCGGCGACGTCTTCCTGCTCGGCATGGTGCTGGCGAGCCTCGCCTGCGGCCTGGACTTCGCGGATGAGCACGATCTGCGCAGCTTCGTGGCGCACCGCCGCAACCTGTTCCTGCTGCACGAGCGCTTGCACCCGATCGTCGCCGCGGTGATCGTCGAGATGACCGAGATCAACCGCCACGATCGCGCCACCGATGTCGCAGCGCTCGCAACGCGGCTGCGCACGTGGCGCGAGCAGCCGGCAGCCCTGGACGTGGAACGGGCGCTGGCTGGCACGACTGGCGCCACACCGCGCCGTGCCGCCGTGCTCACGCACCTGCGTGACCGCCTGTTCGACCTGTCGCGGCGCAACCGCTTGCTGCACTTCCGTCCGACCGCGGCCAGTGTCAACCTGACGGTGGCCAGCGTGCCGCTGATGCTGCAAATCGAAAGCGTGCGGCCCGAACACATCTGCACCTGGGGCGGCCCGTTCGCCGCCGACCTGGTGGCGGGCAAACCGGTGTCGCTGCAGCGCTGGCTGCGCTTCGACGACCAGCCGTACCTGCCGGCATCGCTCGACCGCCTGATCGCCGAGACACGGCGCGACCGCGCCGAATACGGCTTCAGCAACTTGCGCCTCGTGGTGGCGTTCCTGCGCTGGCACAACCTGAAGGAGGCGCCGGACGAGCGCATCGTCACGCCGCTTCTGTGGCTGCCGGTGGAACTGGTCAGGCGCAAGGGCGTGCGCGACCAGTACGTGATCCAGTGCACGGGCGGCGAAGCCGAGTTCAACCCGGTGCTGCGCCACTACCTGAGCCAGCTCTATGACATCCGGCTCGACGAGACCGTGGATCTCGGCAAGACCTCGCTTGAAGAGATCCACGCCGGCATCCTCGCGCAGATTCGCCGTTCCGAGCCTTCGGTGGAGCTGCGCCTCGTCGACAAGGCCGCGGTGCGGCTCGTGCGGCAGAAAGCGCTGCAGCGCATGCAGCAGTTCCAGCGCCGCAGGCCGGGTACGTCCGCTGCGCGCACGGGCGGCTGGCTGCCGCCGTACAGCTATGCGCAGGACGACTACCGCCCGCTGGGCCGCGCGCTGTTCGAGCATTGGGTGCGGCCGAGCGAGCTGCCGCAACGTTTCGAGGCCGGCGCAGCCCCGGGTGCCGGCCCGCGCCAGCCGCAGATGAGCGGCGCAGCCGCGGCGCAAAGCGAAGAGCGCCAGGGCTTCGTGCTCGAGGAGTCCGAGGGCCACCGTTATGCTTGGGATCTGGACCTGACGCAGGTGACGCTCGCGAAC
Source organism: Cupriavidus sp. NPDC089707 (assembly GCF_044748965.1). Lineage (NCBI taxonomy): Bacteria > Pseudomonadati > Pseudomonadota > Betaproteobacteria > Burkholderiales > Burkholderiaceae > Cupriavidus > Cupriavidus sp. NPDC089707. Next base: position 25,064 of record NZ_JBIVHB010000018.1, on the reverse strand, counting down.
TTCAACTATCGCAAGATGTCGCTGGTGCGCGACTACGCGCAGCTGCTCGACGAGCCCGGCGCGAATCCGGCGTTCGACCGCGTGTTCTCGATCGAGCCGCGCGATGTGGAGACGGAACCACCCGCGCCGCTCGCGCCGGCCGAGCAGTGGAACGTGGTGGCGGCCGATGCGACGCAGAACGCTGCGGTCGGCCTTGCACGCAGCCAGCGCAGCTTCATCATCCAGGGCCCGCCGGGCACGGGCAAGTCGCAAACCATCACGAACCTGATCGCCGACTACGCGGGGCGCGGCAAGCGCGTGCTGTTTGTCTGCGAGAAGCGGGCCGCGCTCGACGTGGTGTTCCATCGGCTCAAGCAAAGCGGGCTGGATTCGCTGTGCTGCCTGATTCACGACTCGCAGACCGACAAGAAGGCCTTCATTGCCGACCTGCGCGCCTGCTACGAGCAGTGGATCGCGCAGCCGCACGGCGGCGATGCACTGGCGGCACGCCGCAAACAGGTGGCGGAGGCCCTGGCCGCTTACCAGCTACGTATCGACGCATTCGAATCGGCAATGGCCGCAGCGCCTGCGCCACTCGGCGACAGCGTGCGTGCACTGTTGCGCCGCGTGGTAACGCTCCCCGCGGTGCCGGAAGCGGGGCCCGCGATGCGCGAGCGCCTGCCGGCGCTCGCCGCATGGGACCGCCAGCGCGATCTCGCGCAGCGCGTGCACCGCGCGATGCGCGAGCGCTTCGGTCGCGACAGCCTGGCGGCGCATCCGTTCGCGCGCCTGTCTGCGCAACTGGTGGCCGACGAGCGCGCTTATGGCCGCGCCGAGCAACTGTGCCAGGACGCCGAGGCACTGTTCGATGCGCTTGACCCGCTGCTGGACAGCACGGCGAGCCTTACCGGCCACGGCACCAGCCTGGAACAGGCACGCGCGATTGCCGTCGACAGCCAATGGCTGCTCGACACGGGCCTTGCCGCACACCTGGACCTGCTCGATCCGGCCTCGCCGGCACAAGCGGCACTGCGCGATGTCCGCGCGGACCTGGACACGCGCGCGCAGGCACTTGCGGACGCGCGCGCCGTCACGTCGCACTGGCACGACAAGCTGAGCCCTGCCGATACCGAATCGGCGCTGGTGCTCGCGCGGCGGCTGGAGCCATCGATCGCGCGCTGGCTGCAGCCCGCATGGTGGCGGCTGCGCGGAGAACTGAAGCGCCGCTATGACTTTGGCAAGCACGCCATCCATCCCGGCTACGGCAAGGTGCTGGAAGCGTTGTCCGCAGAGCACGCCGCGAGCGCGGCGCTGGCGGCGGCGGATGCCGACAGCCGCCGCCGCTACGGCGTGAGCGAGATGCAGGCCTTCCTGCGCGCGCTCAACGAACTCGAGCAGCGCCTGCAGTCGGGCGCGGGCCCGCGCGAACTGGTCGCGCATCTGCGCCAGGCCGTCGATGCGGTCGCGGCGGCGCGCGCCGAGGCCGGCGCGCACGAGGCGCTGGAAAAGCTCGCGCAGCGTGTGCGCGACGGGCTGGCGCTGGCCGGCGATGCGCGCCTCGGCGACATCGCCGAGCTGCTGCGCGACCTGCGCGAAGCGCTCGACGAGCTGCCGGACCTGTTGCCGCTGTTGCGCGCCGTGCATGCAGGCGATCCCGCCTGCGCCGCCACGCTGCAATGGCTCGATCATGAGCCCGCGCAACTGGAAGCGCTGGTGGCCGACGAGGCGCTGCGTCGCCTTGCGCGCGAGAACCCGCTGCTGGCGAGGATGGGCGGTGCCGCGCTCGCGCAGGCCGCGCGCGCCGTGGCGCAGGGCCAGCGCGAACTGCTCGCGCTGAACGCGGAGGTCGTGCGCGCCACGCGGCATCAGCAGTTTGCCGAGCATGTGCGCGCGTCTTCGTTGTCGGCCACGATGCTGGACGCCGACGGCAAGGCGTTCAAGAAGCAATACGCCACGGGGCGCCGCGAACTGGAGCATGAGTTCGGCAAGAGCATGCGCCATCGCTCGATCCGCGATCTCTCCGACGACGAGACCGGCATCGTCATCAACGACCTGAAGCCGATCTGGCTGATGAGCCCGCTGTCGGTATCCGACACGCTGCCGCTGTCGCCGGACCTGTTCGACGTGGTGATCTTCGATGAGGCCAGCCAGATTCCGACCGAGGAGGCGGTGCCGGCGCTAAGCCGCGCGCGCCAGGTGGTGGTGGTCGGCGACGAGATGCAGCTGCCGCCGACGAGCTTCTTTACGGCCGGCGGCGCAGAGGGCGACGACGAGGTCATCGTGGAAGAGGAGGGGGAGCGGATCGCCATCAACCTCGATTCGGACAGCCTGCTGAACCAGGCCGCACGCAATTTGCCCGCCACGCTGCTGGCGTGGCACTACCGCAGCCGCCACGAGTCACTCATCAGCTTTTCCAACGCCGCGTTCTACGACGGGCGCCTCGTCACCATTCCCGACCGTGCGCGGGAACAGGCCGAGGATGAGACGCCGCCGCTGCGGTCGGACCAGGAGGATGCCGGCATCGCAGGCGCCGAGGCGTTGCTGGCGCGGCCAGTCAGCTTCCACCGGCTGGCCGACGGCGTCTATGCGGAACGCCGCAATGCGCCTGAGGCCGTCTACATTGCCCGCACTGTGCGCGAGATGCTGCGCCGAGAGACCGGGCTGAGCCTGGGAATCGTGGCATTTTCCGAGGCACAGCAAGGTGCCATCGAGGCTGCGCTGGAGGCGTTGGCCGCCGAAGACGCGGATTTCGCGATGCGCCTCGAGCGCGAGTACGTGCGCGAGGACGACGACCAGTTCAACGGGCTGTTCGTCAAAAACCTGGAGAACGTGCAGGGTGACGAGCGCGACGTGATCATCCTGAGCATCTGCTACGCGCCGGGGCCGGATGGCAAGATGCTGATGAACTTCGGGCCGATCAACCAGCGTGGGGGCGAGAAGCGCCTGAACGTGATCTTCAGCCGCGCGCGCCATCGGATGGCGGTGGTGTCGACGATCCAGGCCGAGGCGATCACCAACGTGCACAACGATGGCGCGGCCGCGCTGCGCGCGTTCCTGCAGTTCGCGCAAGCCAGCGCACGCGGCCAGTTCGAGCGTGCCCAGGCGGTGCTTGGCGCGCTGAACCCGGGCGCGCGCGACGTCTTCACGCGCGAGGCCACGCCGGACAGCATCCGCGACGCTCTGGCCGAGGCGCTGCGCGCACGCGGCCACCAGGTGCACGCCAACGTTGGCCGCTCGCAGTTCCGCTGCGACCTGGCCATTGCCGATCCGTCGGGACAAGGCTACGCGTTGGCAATCCTGCTCGATTCGCCGTCAGAGGTGGTAACGGATACCGCTGAACGCTATGTGTTCCGACCCGGCATCCTGCGCAGTTTCGGCTGGCGGGTGCTGGACATCCCGGGCAAGGACTGGCTCGACGATCGGGACGCCGTGCTGGCCCGCATCGAAGCCATGCTGGCCGAAGGCGAAGATCGCGCACTGGACGCGGAGGTGGAAATGGCGGCGCCGTTGGCCAAGCCTGCCGCCGTGCAGGCCGCAGCCGCAACGGACGAACTTCAGCCGGCGGCAACCGCGTCGGGTGCGCAAGAAGCGTTCACGCAGACGCTGCGCTTCGAGCAGGGTACGTCGCGCAAGTTCTGGCGGGCCAGCGTGCGCGGGGCGGAGCTTTCCGTCACCTATGGCCGCATCGGCAGCGCGGGGCAGACCAGCGTGAAGGCGTTCGACAGCGCCGAGCGGGCCCGGCGCGAGATGGACAAGCTGGTGGCGGAGAAACTGCGCAAGGGTTACGTGGAGGCGTAGGTCGCGCGGGCGGGGGGGCGCATGACCGGCGGCCATAACCCCACCCTCGCACACTTGGTGGGCCGGCCAGCAAATCACGAATCCCCGGTGCGCCAGATAGCGTTTCATGAACTGGACGAAGACACCACCTTGCTCATCATTGCGGCGGTATGCAAGCAAACGTCAGGCAAGCCATGACAAGGCATCGGCGAGCGAAAGCACCGTTGTTCGCGAATCGAACGCCGTTGAAAAAAGATGATCATGCACGACCTCATCCGGGTCGTAGCAGCAATCCTTGACCGTAAACAAACGGAAGTCCGCATCGCTCGCGTGCGCGACCGAGGACAGCACCACGCCGGTCGATGCAATGCCCACCATGACCAGGGTATCGATACCCTGCGCGGAAAGCCGTACCTGCAGGTCGGTACCAAAGAACACGCTGGCACGATGCGCGATGATGAGCGGTTCAGTGGCCTGCTGGCCGAGTTCCGGCGATATCTGATCGTCGACGAAAAGGCCAAGTTGCTTGATTCCCTGCCCGTTCCTGTTCAACGGACTGACTTCCGGATAGCCCGCACTAAAGTGAATCTTGGCGAAATAGACGCTGACGCCCCTGGCCCGCGCAGCGTCACAAAGCTTGCGCGTATTGGAGAGCAGGGTGGGCGCAACCGACGGAAACAATTCCAGGATGTCGGTCTGATAGTGCATGACCACAAGCGCGGTTTGCGCCGGCACAATTGCCGGAATCTGCATGGTCACAGTGCGCGCATCATCGGCATGTTCCAAGTCTGCCGAATCGACGGGGCCACGTTCAACGGCTGGTGACATAGGGCTACGCGATAAGGAATGATGAACCACTCTACCACGACCTCCGTGAAGGGAAATTTCAAGAACGGAAGCATGGGGGCCTTTGGCCGTTTCAGCCGTGGTCGGCGAATTGCGCGCCCGGACGGTTCGACATGCTCACTCTGGCTGGATCCCGGCCTGCTTCACCAGGTTCGCCCAGCGATCCACTTCACCCCTAAGCCTGTCTCCCAGTTGCGCAGGCGAGGAGCCTTTCAGATCGATCCCCTGGCTGTTGAGCCGTGCTTTGGTCTGCGGATTCGCCAACGCCAGGCGAACTTCCTCGGCAAGTCTGGTCACGACTGGGGAGGGGGCGCGCGCGGGTGCCACCAGAGCCCACCACTGACTGATCTGCATTCCCGGCAACTTTGCTTCGTCCGCGGTCGGGACGCCGGGAAGCGACGGCAAACGCGCCGGTCCAGTCACCATCAGTGCCGAAATCTTGCCTGCGGCGAGCAAGCTGCTGCCGCTTGCCAGGGTCGCGAAATGGCCTTTGACCAGTTGGGCGGACACATCGGTCAGCGCCGGAGCCGAGCCCCGATAGGGCACGGCGTCGACCGGAATGCCAGCCTGGGCTTCCAGCATCTTGGCTGCCAGATGGCTGATCGTGCCATTGCCACTGCTGGCCAGTTGCAACGGCGCTCCCGCTTTGCGTGATTCCGCCAGGAAACGCTGGATGTCGCCGGCGCGATAACGTGCGCTATCGCTAAAAAGAACTAGCGGCGATTCACCGAGCAGCGATACCGGCGTGAAGTCGTGCAGCACATCGTATGGCATCTGGCGGAACACTGACGGTGCAACGGTATGTGCCAGTTCGATGACGCCAATCGTGTAGCCGTCGGGTGCCGACTTCGCCAACGCCTCGGCGCCGATTCGGCCCGAAGCGCCCGCGCGATTTTCGACGACCACGGGCTGGCCCATCGATTCGCTCATACGCTGCGCGACAGCACGCGCCAGCGCATCGGTGCTGCCACCCGCAGCCCAAGGCACGATCAGTCGGATCGGCTTTTCGGGATAGACCGCCAGAGCGAACTGCGAGTAACCGGTGAGAAAAAATGCCAAGGCAGCGATAAGACAGCGAAAGTTCATGAGTGGCTCCACCATGTGTTTGAAATCATGCTTGTCCGGGATCCCGGTCACCGCGCGCAGTCAGCATCAGCAACACGGTTTCGGTTGCGTCGATCCGTCCCTCTGCGCGTAGCGCCTGCGCCGCAGCTAGCCCCGCGCCCGCGCACAGTTCGACCCAGAATCCAGCCGCGGCGAGATGCCGGGTACCGTCGCGTGCTGCCGCGTCATCGATGACAACAGCACCGCCCCCTGAATACGTCACAGCGTGTACCTGCTGGGCAGTCACGGTTGAGCCGGCCGTTGAGAACTGCTGTGTGGCGCCAGGGAAGTCGGCGTGTTGCGGCGCCCCCGTCAACACGCGCGATAGCCGCGGAAATGGCTCGACGGCCCAGAGTCGCGGTACTTGCGGGAGATGACCCAGTGTCACCAGGTCACGCAGTGCGCTGTAGATGCCCCACAACAGGTCACCCCGCGCGGTTGGCACCATGACGTGGTCGGGCCGGCATCCTTGGGCAGCCCATTCAAGCGCGACGGCACGATAGCCTTCGACGCCAAAGGTCGGACTGCCGACCGCTGGCAAGCTGAAATTGGTCAGTGCAAAGGCGCCATCGTCCTTGACGCGGCGGCGCACGTGCTCCCATCGCGCATGACCGTTATCGCAGATGACACGCCGGGCACCGTAATAGCGCAGAGCCGCGTCAAAGACGGCGGGCAGTTCCCGGTAGGTTGCAACTTCGCAGGCCAATCCCGCCGCAGCACAATAGGCGGCTGCCGAGACCGCAGCATTGCCGCTTGAGGCAAGCACGACCTCGCTCGCGCCAATATCCAGGGCCCGGCTTAGCGCCTGCGCCGACATGCGGTCCTTGTGCGAGCCCGTCGGATTTGCGCCTTCGTTCTTGATCCAGATTGACTCCACCCCAGCCAGGGACGCCAATGCCGGCACCGGCAAGCATGGTGTGTCGCCTTCCCCCAGGGACACGCCGTTCAGATAGGGAAGCCAATGTCCCCAGGTATAACCCTCGCTTTTCTGTGCGAAATTGAGTAGCCGCGTGTCGTAGACCGCTTCGAGACTGCTCGGCCGGCCACTGCTGGCGCACGCGGGGCACCCTTCAGGCAGGTCGGTGATCGGATATCGTGTGTTGCAGGTAATGCATTGCAGGGCATACAGTGCGGGGTTGGCGAGACTACCGGCATTTGACAGGTGGTGGGTGCGCATGGCGAGTGACAACGTGGCAATTCGCTTCAGTCTATGTGAAGCCATGCGTGGATGGTTGGGGCCATCCATCCTTTGAGTTAAGTAAAACTTATACTATCGAGCTATGAACGCAGGGACCGAAAACGCCATCAGCGCTCGGCAAATCGAAGTGTTTCGCATGGTCATGCGCCTTGGCTCCGCGCGGCGCGCTGCTGAGGCTCTCCATATCAGCCAGCCGGCTGTGACGCAGATCGTGCTGCAGTTCGAGAAGGCGGCCCGCCTGAGATTGTTCGACCGTTCCAAGGGCCGCATGGTGCCGACGCCCGAGGCGGCATCGCTGATGGACGAAGTCGAGCGCGTCTATGTCGGCCTCGACGCCGTGCAACGCAAAGTCGACCAGTTGCGTTCGCACGAGGATACGGTTCTGCGCGTCGGCGCAATGCACGCCATGGCGGCCAGCGTGATGCCTTCGGCCGTCGCAAATTTCATTCACAGCTATCCCCGGATCCGTTGCCAGCTGGATGTAGACAGCTCGCAAGACCTGCGGGAACGCTTGCTGCAGCGTGAACTCGATCTTGCGTTTATGGGCGACGAGGCAGACACCGGCGGCCTGACTGCGTCCGAGTTCTACTCGGTGCCGGCCGTGTGCGTCGTTCCTGCGATGCATCCCTTCGCCGCGCGCGCCAAAGTGGGAATAGAAGATCTGATCGATGTGCCGCTTATCGGCCTGGATACTGCGGATCCGGCTCAGCATCGGCTCGAGGCCAGCTTCTCCGAGCACGGCATCGAGCCGCGCTTCGTCGCAACCACACCATACAGTCACACGCAATGTGCGCTTGCCATGGCCGGAGCGGGGCTCGCAATCACGAATCCGCTGGTGGCCCGCATGTATGTGGCGCTTGGACTAAGAAGCGTGCCGCTCATTGCACCGGTACGATTCCGGGCAGTCCTGGCATTCCATCCGGCTCAAGTGCAGTCCACCGCGGCGCAGCAGTTCGTCAGCCTGTGCCGACAGCGCTTGGCCGACCTGCAGGGAAGCTGACCGGAAAGCGGTCAGCCAGTGTTGGTGCCCACCATAGCGGGAGCACAACCGGGAGGGGTGGTGGCCTGCCGGCACTTCACCAATCAGAACGAATCCCAGGCCGTATCGCCGGTATGAGACAGACCTGTTTTCGCCGCGATTGAAGCGCGCGCCGGCTTGGAAGTGATCCGAGGTGGGATAGCCGTCTGCGCCGACGTGGAGCGCATAGCTCGAGCGGGCATTGCATCAGCCGATTCAGACGCGCGCGTCACGCTGTCTCGCATGGCCATTAGCTTGAACACTGAAACGGATTGAACCAGTTCCCGCGCCTGCACCTTCAGGTTCTCTGCCGCAGCCGCGCTTTCCTCGACCAGCGCCGCGTTCTGCTGCGTGGCCTGGTCCATCTGGCTCACGGCCTCGCCGACTTGAGTCACGCCTGCGCTCTGCTCGACGCTAGCCGCGCTGATCTCGCCCATGATCCCAGTCACGCGATTAATCGCACTCACGATTTCCTGCATCGTCGCGCCCGCCTGGTCGACCAGGGCCGTTCCCTGGTCGACGCGCTCGACACTGGTGGTGATCAGTCTCTTGATGTCCTTGGCAGCGTCGGCACTGCGCTGAGCGAGATTGCGCACTTCGCCGGCCACGACCGCAAAGCCGCGGCCTTGTTCGCCGGCGCGCGCTGCCTCAACCGCGGCGTTGAGCGCCAGAATGTTCGTCTGAAATGCGATGCTGTCGATCACGCTGATGATGTCTGCGATCTGCCCAGAGCTTTCATTGATGCTCTTCATCATGTCCACCACCTGCCCGACCACTTCACCGCCCTTGACGGCGACGGTCGCAGCACCGAGTGCCAGCTGATTGGCCTGGCTGGCGTTGTCAGCGTTCTGCTTGACCGTTGTGCCAAGCTCTTCCATGGAAGCGGAGGTTTCTTCCAGGGCGCTGGCCTGCTCTTCGGTGCGCTGGCTCAGATCCTCATTGCCCTGTGCGATCTGGGCGCTCGCGGCGGCAACCCCTTCGGCGTTCTGGCGAACACCAGTCACCACATTGACCAGGCTCTCCTGCATGACCTTGAGCTGGGCCATCAGGCTGGCGGTGTCCCCCGGCTTCAGCGCAATGGGAACACTCAGGTCGCCGGCCGCCACCCGCTGCGCCAGCCCGGCAGCCTCGCCTGGCTCGGCACCGAGCTGGCGACCGATGGACCGCACCAGCCAGAAGCCGAACGCCATGGCAAATGCCAGACCTGCGGAGATGCAGACAATGAACACCGTGAACAGGGAAGCATAGCGCTCTTGCGCCACGTCAAACTCCCGTTTTGCCTCGTCTGCCTGAAGCTTCTGCAACGCACGGTTGCCCTCCCGAACCGGGGCGAACAATGGACGCAACTTCTCTGCCACCATGAGCCTGGCTTCATCCACGTTATTGGCCTGCAGGGCAGCCACGGTGGGCAGCAGGCCCTCTTTCACGAATTGCTCGCGCGCCTTGGAGAAGGCCCTGGCTAGCTGCTGCTCCTCTTGCGTCATGTCGGTCGCCTGGTAGGCGTCCCAAAGCTTGCCAATCTCGACGATATTGGACTCGACCGTCTCCACGCTGGAGGCGATCGTGGCGGCATCCGGCGTGATCACGGCCACCGCAAGGGCCAGCCGGTTTCGCATCAGGCGGTCGCCGATCTCGGCCAACGGCAAGACCGCCAGCATGCGGTCCTTGTACACAGTTTCCAGACCTTGCTGGGTTCTGTTTATTCCCCACAGGCCCAGGCTTCCAATTACCACAAGCAGGGTTGCCAGCACCCCAGTCAGCATCATCAAGCGAGTAGAGACTTTCAAGTTGTTCATGTGCGGCTCACGTTTCGGATTGATTTCAAACGAGACCGGCTCTGCTCGGCTGCTCATATGATGCGCCGCGTCTGGCTTGCTTATCCATGATTTACGTCCAACGGGACCAGTATTTCACCCCCCAAAATAGGGGAGGGGACGCAGGCAACCAGTACCAACCCTTGCCGTTGCCAGCGGGTTACGCCTGCTTACCGCCCGGCAGTTTTGGCGATCAAATTCGTTGCAACGGTAACCAGCCGTGCCATCTCTTCCTTGATGACCTCGCTCGGCACATCGGCGGTCCGCAGCAAACGCTCGAGGAAGTCGTGGTCCAGCTCACCGTCATCGAGTACCTGCTCACGTGCCGCCTTCAGCGTCAGGATCAATTGCCGCTGTACGAGTGAAAGCCTGATGTCGTGGCGTCCCGCCATCTCTGCGGCTTTCAGGAGCTTGACGACCAGGCGCCAGTCGATTGCCGTGGCGACCCGTGCCAGCGCGTCGAGGGTGAGCGCCTCCAGGGCTGGAGCCGCCAAGGGGACCGAGCCATGCGTGCCGCTCACTCTCTCTCGGACGTAGCCGACGTAGCCGGAGAGCTTCTCGCTGATCGCGTGGATGGAGATGCCGCGAGATGCTGGCGCATGCGGCTTGAGCCGCAGCCCGCTTTCGGGGCTGGCATCACTTTCCCACGAAAGCCAGACGCTGGAGGAGACGAGCCGGTTCGCCAGGCTGAACGGCTCTCCATGCGTTGGTGCCGGGCGTTGCGGAGCCTTGCGCCAGGCCTCCATCAGGAAATGCCAGCTCCGTTGCAGCATGGGAGGGGCTCGCAATCCCGCCACTACCTGGTTTGCGTCGTCGATGGAAGCGCCGTCCGGTCGAGCGGACTTCAGGCGGTAGGAGAGGGCAAGGAGGTCCGGGAAGCCCGCACCAATCAGCGAGCCGGTGTTCTCCACGACCGTCTGCACCAGTGGCAGGTTCGGCTGTGGCTCCAGCAGCATCAGGTGGGCCGCCATGATACCCATCATGGGATTGGCGAACTTCTCCTCAAGCAGTTGTGACATGGCCGCTGGCTGCAGGACGTTGTGTCCCCGGGCAAGTGCATGCCGCGCAACCTCCAGCACCTTGAGGTCGGTCCGGTTCGGCTCGAAACCGACATGCAGCCGGTCCAGTACGATTGCCGCCTCGTCAAGGTTTGCGCGCCTGCCTAGACCGGTTGGGGGGATCTCATCCATCGTGATGTACACATGGAGCGACCAGCCAGCGGGAACAACCAGCGGCAGAAACTGGCGGTTATTGTCGCGGTACGGCAGCGAAAGCGCGTAGGCACCGGGATTGGCCTGGACGGACGCCACCAGGTAGCCGCGTTGCGGCTCGAACACACCGATCTCTTTCAGCGCATGCCGATCATTGCCATCCCATTTGCTCAGTACAAAGCCATCGAAATTCTCCGCGTAGCGCGCAAGTTCATGCGGCTCCAGGCTGAAGCACAGATCGGAGGGGTCACGGAGGAAGATGACGATCTGCGAGCCGGCGCCAAGCCGTGCGGCATCGGTCGCGTTATGGACCGCTGCGGAGAGCGCGTTCTGGTGGTAATCACGCGAGGTCGCGGTCTGCGCCAGTGGAATCGGCGATGAAAACTCGACCGCTGGAATCTGTACGGTCTTGCGGCTGTCGGTAGCCTCAACCGAGAAGAGCATCTCGTTATGTTGACTGCCCACTAGCGCTCGCGCACGGTAGATTCCCGGCGGCACCCGTAATTCAACGCACTGCAGGCCGCGTGCCAGCACCTGAAAGTCCCCGTCGACCACCATCACTTCCGACGATAAATCGGTGGCCGTCACCACAAGGGGCACATCAGAGCGGGACATGATGTCCTCCGCCGGTTTCTACTGCGAAAAAATCCTTGCTGGTCGTACCGCCCAGGTCGATGGTGTATTGATAAAAGCCCGGATGCATCGACAGCGAGAACGACAGGCCGTCAAAAGGCATGGCTTCCGGGGCGCCGTCGTGCCATGCGACTGTGGATGGCTCCGGGACTGGACGAAGGTGACAAACGGCAACCAGCTGCTGAGTGTTATCGAACACATGCATGGTGGCCGCCGCTTCGAGAGCGCTTCCCAACCGAAACGCTTTGCGGATACCCCGGTTTCGCGACTGGAACTGCAGGTCGAAGCCGGTTGGCGTGACAACTTCGGGGAATGGGGCTGGGGAGTCTCCGCATATCGCGGGCCATGTCTCGAGCAGATGCCGTTTCAGTGAGGCACTGGTGATGAAGCGGCCGGCATCCGGCCGTGCCTCGTCAAGCGCCTTCAGGAAAGCGTGGGTGAGGAGTCCGTGAACGTGGTTGGCCCGTTCCGGAATGGCACGCTCGACTGCCTTGCCTCCCTTTGGGGCGGCGTACAGGCAGAACAGCTTGGTTTGTTCCGCCTCCGCGCCGCTCGCCTCGTTAATGGCAGGCACATCGGGCGGCCGGTTTACCTCCGCGTCGCGACAGCAATCCATGATCAGCACGATCTCGCTGAAGAGCGCTTTGTCCCTGACCGTATGCGCGTAAAACGTTCCGAAGATGTTCTCGGGAAAATCTCGCGTGGCATTGGCAGCGTACAGCGTCGCTTGTGGTGTCAGGCTCTTCCTTTCGCAGAAGCCGTGACCTGAAAAATAGAGATACAGGCGACCCTGCCTGGCGACCATGCGCCCATCCTGATTGCGAACGAGCTTCTTGAACGCCTTCTTGAAATCCTCTGCCAGTGGCGGCACGCTGTCGAGGTCTAGCCCTTCGGGCATGGTTGGCGGGCTGATCAGGGTGGTGATGTGGTCGGCTGGCACGTTCCCCCCGTCGGGTGCCGTCAGCCATTGGCTGAACAACGCGACGTCATTCAGGGGGCTGTCAAGCCTTGGAAAGGTTGATGCGTCGGCATAGGTCGAAACGCCCACCAGAATCGCGTAATGGTCCAGTGTCGAGTCCGGCATGGCCGCCTCAGTAGCCGTGCTTGATCATCCAGGCCACGCTCGCCACCGTATCGGGGTCATCATCGAAATCACCGTGCTTGCGTGATCTTGAGTTCCTGCCATCGCCAATTCCGGATTCCGACCAGATCGCTGTGTCGGGGCGGTTTGCCAGGTATCGCCCAACGCTGGCGACATACGGAAAGTCTTTCTCATTGAAGACCTCGCCATTGCCGAGATAGCGCTGCATGCCAACGACAGGTGCATCGACTTCTCCCTCCCAGCCGTTGTCATCGTTCGTACGCCCCTCAAGGAGTCCTGAAACGAAGTACAGCAGCGAGCGAGGGTAGAGGATGGGAACCATGTTGTCATTGGACTCGAGATCGTCGCTCATGCCAAACAGCCGGAAATTCGCAATTCGAGCCTGATGCGCCTGCAGCGCGGCGGCCAGCCTGTCATGGCGCACGGCGGGGGCGAGGAAAATAATGTTGAACCCAAGATCTGGCTCCACCGTGCTGATCTTGTCCAGGAAATCGCAGATATATAGGGCACCCGTGCTGTGAGCGACCAGGGTGATCTTCGAGAATGTTTTCCCTTCCGCCTTGAGTTCGGAAAGCACGTTCACGACGGCCGAGCCGCAACAGTCGGCATCCGTTCCGAAACTGTCGAGGGTGTCCTTTTTCATCTGGTTCCACATGACCGCCCCGACCTTGTCCATATAGGCGGAGCGCAGCACCTCTTCGACAACGGTGCAATACATGCCATGAGCACGTCCGGTGGCGTGCCGCTTGATCACGCGCATGACGAGCTTCGCCACGAATTTGGCGACGCTCAGCCAGACCAGGGCACCTTTGGTGGCGGCTGTCCTGCCAGGAAACAACTCCTGGAGCGCGTCACTGTCAATCAGTACCCTTTCCGGAACCTCGGCATTGCCGGCGCCCTTGGTCTTGACGCGATCTCCCGGGCCGGCGTTATGGAGCCTCTGGATGGTGTCCTGGAATTCCGGGTCGCTATCCAGTTCCACTTCGATCTCGGCTGCGAGATCGTCCTCATTGACTCCGCCTGCGGCTTTGAACCCGCCAGCGGGTGTGGCCGCCTCCCCGAGCGGCACCGGAGGCGACGGCTGCAGGCCGTCGAACCAGGCATCGAATTCCTTGCGGAACTCGCGCTCGTTGATCGCTTGCCCCGGTCCGCCCTTGAGCCCGAGCCTGCCACCCAGCTTCTTGACTGACCATTCGGCGACCTTCTTGACCAGTTCACGGAACGCCGGGTCGGAAAGAACATCGCTCAGATTGTTGCGGATACTCTCCCAGGCCCCCGACTCCCAGACAAAGAACAGAGGATAGCCGCCTGCCTCGAGATATCTCGGGGTCAGCTTTTCCGCGATTGCCCTGCCAACCGCCTCGCTGTTCAGCCCGCCGTGAAAATGCATGACCAGACCGCTCGCGGCGCCCCGCGCATGCGCTTCCCTGAGGATTCTCGATACATCCCCGAGACGGGAACTCGTGTCGGCCGAGAACCTGCCATTGCTGCTGTGCAGGACATGATTCTCCTGGATATCGGAAGCTGACATGGTTTCTTCCCCTCATGCCCAAGTGCAAGCCAATCGCTGCCGTCGTCGGCTCACTGCAACTCAGGAAAATGTATGGAACAAGGCGATGCGCCTCCGAAGGATAGGCGATGGCATGGCAGTTGCAACCTCGACCGGGGAGGGCGCATACCTGAGTGCATGTGTCGGAAAAAGAATGCGTGACGCTGGTTTGCGCTGCACCCGCTGGTTGCGTCCGTCCCCAACTACGGCAAGCGGAGTCCGGCTGCAGGCGACCGCGCAAGTTGCAAGGCAGGTCGGGAGCGACGATCAGCCACCATGCAACGTCGACCCCGGAAACACAGGCGCTGGCGACGGGATCGGGGAACCTGTTGGCAGCAGGATGTCTTCTATCATCTTCACGAATGCAGGCGCGATGAGATCGTATCCCTTCGCCGTCGGGTGAATCTCATTCAGCCAGTTGGGATCCTTTACCCCTGGATTCGGCGACGCGGGCGGGATCAGGGCCCGCGTATCGAGGATATGGAGATTGGCGAGGCTGGATCTTGTAATGACTTCGTCGTGCAGGAGATCGATAAAGTGCCTGGTCAGCGCCAGCCAGTCCTCAGGCGGAACATCATAGGCGAGCAGCGCCGGGTGCAGCCATGGCCCCAACGGGCCGGCGCCTACATTCCGGGGCTGCGCATAGGCATAGCAATGCGTAAAAATGGGAATGCCCTGGTTCCTGGCACTCGTAGCGCGCAATGTCTCCAATGCGCGGTATTGCTCGAGCATGTGTGCACGGAAAACCGCCCATCCATCCTGTGAGACATATCTTTCGATCGACCCTGTCGCGGCGCGTTCTGACGGGGTCAGCAGAAGGCGCTCTGCTTGCATGCGGGGCACGCCATGCGCGTCCTGCGGCAGCACGCCCAGCGCATCGATGAGATCGTTGCCCCCGCCGGATATCAGCAGTCCGTCCCACTTCTCCTCGAAATTGCTTCCCGCGGCGAGGTACCTGAAGAAGAACGGGTCGTTGCGCCAGTCCACCATGTGCTTCAACAAGTCGGCGGGATCTGCGCAGTTCACGACGATGGTGTCGGCTGTGAACCTTGACCGCATCAGGATTGACGACGCGGTAAAGAGGCTCAGCCCATTGATGGAGAACCACGAGTCCCCTTGGGCAAGCAACTTCAACGTGAACAGATTGAAATCCGGTGCGGCATCGGTCTGCAGGTGGGAGGCTGGCGTGATGCGCGGATTCGGCATGATCGCTCCTTGCTGGCAAACGGATACCACCGGCGCGACTGCGCGACGGACAAAAGGAAGGATAGGCGCCGCCGCATCCGCTGGTTATCAGCCAGAAGTCTGGAAGGGCCCCAAGTACATCCAATCATCGTGAGGCCGGTAATCATGCGCTTCGCCCATCACACGACCCACGCGTAGTAGCCGTGACCCAGCATGCAGCCCTTGGGCTGGCCGGTGGTGCCCGACGTATCATGCCGCGCTGGAGTGCGACCACCAGCACTTCACGCGTCCGTGTTCCGCTGCAGTCGCGGCAACCCGGCTGGCCACACCCCGTGGACCCGGAACGATGGGATGTCGAGCTTGCTAGCGTACCGCCACCGCGCGCCCGATGTAGAGCACCGGCCCGGTGGGACGTCCGACCGGCGATCCGGCCGGCGGCTCGAGCGTGATTTCAAATAGCTGATTGGCCTGCAGTGCTGGCAGGCGGTCCAGCGCGACATCGAGCGACCGGTCGGCCTGCACCAGCCCAAGCGACACCGGGCCGCTCCAGCTATCAGCCTTAGTCCAGAACTGGAGCGCGCGATTGGGCGGGGCTGCCTGCGCGCCGAGCGGGATCAGCCTGAGCTTGCGGGTGTTCGATGCCTGGATCAGCCACCCCGGGGTCTTGTCCTGCGGGGCGGCCAGCACCACCACATAGCGCGGCGGCTGGGGCGGCGCAAACGCGCGCAGCCCCAGCAGCGCCGCAAGCAGCAGCGAGCACGCGGTAGCGCCGAAAGCAATGCCGCGCCAGAGCACGAGCGAATGCCACCATCCGAGCGGACCGGGAACGTTGGAGCGGCCTGGCTGCTTGCCATGGCCAATGCTCTGCACAATACGCCCCCACAGGTGCGGCGATGGCATTACCGGCTCAGCCAGCGCCGTCATCGGATGCAGCCGTGACTCCCAGTAGTCGATGCGGTCGCGCAGCGCCGGTTCCGCAGGCTTGCGGCGCTCAACATCTTCGCGCTGCGCGATGGAGAGCGTGCCAAGCACGTAGCCGGAGGCCAGCTCGTCCAGCGCGTCCCAGTCGTCGCGGTGCGGATCACCGGGTCTATCGGACTTGCCGCTCATTGCATGCACTCCTTCAGTGCCTGCAGACCACGCCGGACCCAGGCCTTCACGCTGCCCAGCGGGGCACCGAGCCGCGCCGCGATCTCGCCGTGCGAACAGCCATCGACGTACGCGTACAGGATACTGTCGCGCTTGGGCGCATCCAGTTCATCGAGGCAGATGGCCAGCCGGCTCATCATCACGCGCGTTTCGCCGGCGGGCGCCATGCCTGCCGCGGCGGCCAGTGCGGTGTCGTTCTCGATCGCTTGCGCCATTTCCTCATCGGGCAGGACCTGCCGCAGGCGGTCGCGCACCACGTTGAGCGCCTGATGCCGGACCAGGCTGAACAGCCAGCCGCGTGCCGCACCGCGCGCGGGGTCGAACGTGTGGGCATGGTTCCAGACCTTGATGAAGGCATCGTGCAACACATCCTCCGCCGTGGCCCGGTCCCGGACGATACGCATGGCAACACCCAACAGGTAAGGCGCGGCATGCTCGTACAGGCGGCGCAATGCCGCCACGTCGCGGGTGGCACAGCCCGCGAGCGCGGATTCGTAGTCGAAACGGTCGGTGACGGGAGGCAGGGCGGCAATCAAGAGAGCGGGCTCACGGTTGGCGGCTGCGGGCAAGGGCGCCTTCGCGCACATCTTACCCGTGGCCGCGGACGGCAGCCCGCTGGGATTACCCTGAGCGGCGCGGCCGTTATGCCGACGCCTTCCAGAACAGGTAGTCGGCCTGGTACCGGACCGTCTGCGCGGCGCCACGGTTGGCGGCGCTGCACGCGGCGGCTGGCGCAACGCCGCCCTTGGTGGCCACGCGCTGGATATAGGTCACCCCGCTCATCATGCCGCTGCCCACTGCCGGGTTGGCCTTGACGAGCTGGTGCGGGATGTTGCCGTCGCCGCCCGGCGCCACGGCGACCTGCGTGGCGGTGACCTTAGAACCATCCATCGATTCCCACGTGGCTGGCGGCCCGTAGTATTTGCCGACGGCCTTGCCGCTCCGGTCGTTGAGCGTGGCCGTGGGACCGACGAAGGCCCACTCGAACTGGTCGGTGGTATTGGCTTTTGCGCGGCATTCATAACGCAGTTCGCCCACGCCCACGGTCTGCATGGCAAGCTTGTGGCCATCGGGCACCTTGATGGCGTCCGCCACCGGCATGGGGGCGGACATCATGTCCGAGCGGTGCATGGTGCCGGCGCAGGCCGCCAGCAAGAGGCAGGCCGATACCGGAATGAGAAGGGAAGTGCGGATCATGGTGTGGCTCCTGAAGTGTCGGGGTTCAACGCCAGCCGTTGGGGCTGTACAGCCTCTACACGCCAGACGCGCGTTTGGATGCAGCCGGATCAAAAAATTCGGTCAAACGAGTGCTGAGCGGTCCGGCTTCGGACCGGCTGACCGGTGACCTGTGCTCTGCCACTTCCGTGCACTATGCCTACGATTCCTATGCGCTCGCGCACCGTGGCCAGGCAGGGCGGCAAGCGCTGGTACTTCATCACCGCCGACTACGCCGGCGGCCACGACATCGTGAACGCGGCGCGCGCGGCGCTGGAGAAGGAGGGCGGCAGCGTGGCCGGCGAAGTACGCCATCCGTTGGGCGCATCCGATTCTTCCTCCACGGTGGTGCGGGCGCAGGGCAGCGATGCCGGCGTGATCGGCCTGGCCAGCTTTGGCGGCGACCTGGTCAACGTTATCACGTCAGCACGCGAGTTCGGTATCCGCGCCGGGGGGGCAAGGAGCGGCTGGCCAGTTTGCGCAGCGAGCGCGAACAGTGGGGGAAGGCGGTGAAAGCGTCCGGCGCGACGGCGGAATGACGTCTGCGGGCCCGTTTTGGGCGCAAAGGAATTTGCCAAGCGTTGCCTCAAGACCTTGACAGCCCTGCGAAGCTGGCGCGACGGTGACTCAGCATCGGTTGGCCGCAGCACGATTGACAGCCTGCGCTGGCGCGGAGGCAGAGAAGGCAGACGCCCATCCCGGCCTGGAAGCCAAAGTGCCAGCGCGTGGCTCGGTTCGTGCAAGAATCGGCGTTGAGTGACCAGACCCCGATTTCAGCCTCAGTGAGTCTCACGCATGTTCCATGTGATTGCCCCGACAACAGCCTTGGCTCCCTATGTCAACGGATACTGGTTCGTGCAGGATCTCGAGGGCGTCTATGAAGGAACGCCAATCGTAACTTGCCCGTACCCCGGTGCCGTCCTTTCGGTCAATTTCGGCCGCCCGAATGAGATGGAGGGCGGCATCACCGTTCCCGGCGTTTCCCTGCTGGGCTTGCAAACGACGAGCCGACGCTGGCGCTCGTGGTCGGATACGTATTTCGTCATGGCGATGCTGAGCTGCATCGGGCTCGCGCGGCTGTTCCCCGGCGTCGGCCCCGACTGCAGTGATCAGTTGCTGGACTTGTCGGCCTACATGGGGGACAGGAAAACCCGCGCCCTCAGCGTCGACCTCAGCGCGGCCTGGACACCGCACCGGATTGCCACTCAGCTGGACGCCTGGCTGCTTCGTCGCATGAGTGCCATCAGACCGGTGGCCGAAATACCAACGCTCGCCGCGGCCCATGCGAGCTTGCGCCAGGGCAGGCAGGTCCAGGAAGTCGCGAGCCTGGCTGCCGTAAGCCGCCGCCAACTGAACCGGTTGTTCGAGCGGCACCTCGGTGTCAGCCCCAAGCGGCTAATGGACCTGGAACGCCTGCAGTCCAGCATCCAGGCCGTGCAGAGCGGCGAGGGCGATGCGCTGTCGGGTTACAGCGACCAGGCACACCAGATCCGTCATTGGCGCCGGCGCCTTGCCTGCACGCCCGGGAGCTATGCTCGCAGCGGACCATCTCCGCTGGCCGCGCATTTCGGCCGGCTGCCGGCCGACGGGCCCGCCTTTTACCTCTGACGAGGATTCCGACCAGCGTCCCAAACGTTCAATACGCCGCGCCGCCGCTCCTGCATCCTTGCCGCACGAAAAGGAGATGCATATGGATGCCGAAGTTCTTCCCTTGGAACGAAAGTTCGTCGAGTACACGGACGGCAGGACCGTGTTCGAGGGCTACCTGGCCACGCAGACAAGCCTGGCACCGTTCGCGCCCTGTGTTGTACTCGCCCATGAGTGGAGCGGTCTCAACGAAGCGATGCTGCGGTGTGCCGACCGGATCGCGTCCTTGGGATACGTTTGTTTTGCGACGGATGTGTACGGCAAAGGCATCCGCGGTGACCAGCTCGGCGATAACTCATGCCTCATGAACCCGCTACTGAGCGATCGCGCCTTGTTGCGGCAGCGGCTGCTGGCGGGACTTGACGCTGCCAGGGCCTTGCCCGGGGTCGACGCAAGCCGCATGGCCGTTGTCGGGTATTGCTTTGGCGGTCTGTGCGCGCTGGACCTGGCGCGCGCGGCGCCGCCGCATCTCCTGGCCGCCGTCAGCGTCCACGGGGTCCTGCAACCGCCTCGCATCGGCGAGCAGGCGGCGATTACCGCCAGCATCCTGCTGCTGCATGGCTGGGAAGACCCGGTTGCTCCGCCGGGAGACGTCCTTGGCATCGCAAAGGAACTGACCGAGGCTGGTGCGGACTGGCAACTGCATGCCTATGGCCATGCCCGCCATGCCTTCACGTTCGAAGGGGCGAGCTTTCCAGAGCGTGGCATCGTCTATGACGCGGCCGCGGACCGCCGCTCCTGGGCCGCCATGCAGGCATTCCTGGCTGAGCGGCTGAGTTTGTAGCGTGGCCATGGTTACCGGCGACGCGCAAGACACCGCCGGGATGCCGCGCCTCAGCCTGCCAGGCCGAAGAAGCGCGCGGCATTGGCCGCCATGATCTGTGCCCGGGTACCGTCGTCGAGCCAGGGGTTGTCGGCGACGAGCTTGCCGATCTGTTGCTCGCCCAGTGGGAACGGGTAGTCCGAGCCCAGCATCACCCTGTCGGCGCCCATGACCTCGACCAGCAGCCGCAGCGCGCGGTCGTCGAACACGGCGCTGTCGACGCAAAAGCGCTTCAGGTAGTGGGAAGGCGGATGCGGGCAGTCCTGGCGGACGATGTCCCGGCAATGCCAGGCGTTTTCCGCCCGGCCCAGCAGGAAGGCGAAGGCGCCGCCGCCATGGGCAAAGCACAGCCCGAGCGTCTCGGGAATGCGCTCGAAGGCGCCGGACAGGATCAGCGAGAGGTTCCCGAGCTGCGTTTCCGCGGGCATCGAGACCAGCCATGGCAGCATCCACTTCTTCATGCGCCCGTCGGTCATCATGTCCCACGGGTGGACCAGCACAGGGATACCGTCATTCGCGCAGTGCACCAGGAAATCGACCAGGTGGCGGTCATCCAGGTCGTGCGGACCCAGGTGGTTGCCGATCTGAACTCCGACATGGCCGGCGGCCTTGGCACGCGTCGCCTCGCGGCAGGCCAGATCCAGGTCCTGCAGCGGCACCTGCGCCAGCGCCTTCAGGCGATCCGGGCGGTAGGCGCAATGCTCGAGGGCGAGGTCATTCATCCGCTGCGCCCATGCGGCCGTGGCGCCGGCTTCGTGGCGGTAGCCAAACATGATGGGCGTGGCGCAGATGATCTGGATGTCCAGTTCGTTGCGGTCCATTTCCTCGATGCGCAGGGCGGGATCCCACAGCGCGCGATAGACCGGCCGGAAGCGCTTGTCGCCCACCATGATGTGGCCGGTTTCGCCATCGGCGTCGATGGCAAGCCAGGGCGCATTATCCGCGTCCAGCGCGGCGGCTTCTTCCCGCGCAATGCGCGGAAAGAAGGGGGCATGCATATCAATCTTCTTCATGATGGTTGAAGCCGTGTGGTTGCGCATCAGGCACCCTTGCCCGGGTGGATCCTGCCGCAGTTGGGGCATCGGCGGTGCTGCTCGCTGTGATAGAAGGCCTCGAAGAGCGGGGGCAGGTCAGTGACGATGTTCTGCAATTGCACCTCCACGCGATGGACGAGGTGGCCGCAGCCATCCTCGCCGTCGCAATACCATTCGAATCCGTCCACGGTGCCCGCCGGGCGCTGGCGCTCGATGACCAGGCAGGCGCTGCCGGCCTCGGGTCGTTGCGGCGAATGCCGGACATGGGGCGGCAGCAGGAAGATGTCGCCTTCCTTCAGGTCCACGCGCTCCCGCTTGCCGTCGATCCACAGGTTCAGATAGGCGTTGCCGCGCATCTGGTAGAAGAACTCCTCGAGCGGGTCGTCGTGGTAGTCGGTGCGATGATTGGGGCCGCCCACCACCGTGACCATGAGGTCGGCGTCTTTCCAGACCTGCTGGTTGCCCACGGGGGGCTTGAGCATGCTGACTCCTAGCGGGCGAGCGGATGGTAGGCGATCGCCTTGATCTCGATGCGCAGATGGGGTGTGATCCGGCGCGACAACGACGGCAGCAGCACGCCCCGCAGCGACCTCTTGTATGTGGGGGCGCCTATGACATCACGCCCGCACTCACCCTGGCGGCCCAGATTTATACGCTGCGCTACCGGCACAGCGACAACAAGGCGATGCTGTATGCGGTGCGCGGCAGCTTCAGCACTTGCCGAGCGTTTCGCCAGCTGAAGTCGAGCAGAATGGTGCGCAGTGCTTCAGATTGCAATCGCTACGGTGTATCGCCGGCAAGGTGATCTCCCAAGTGCGGTTGCCTTTCCAGGATTGCGCGGCGCACGTTCTGCACGTGCGCCGCGCCGGCAGCCTCTGCTCTTTCGGGGCCGCCTGTCAGCACGGCTGTGGCAATGTGCCGGTAATCGTCCAGACGCATTTGTCGCAGTGAGGCCAACCGATGCTGCGCGTGCACGATCGGCATATGGATGCTCGGAAACAGCCGGCGCAGTTCGCGGTTGTCACCCATCTCCAGCATCGTGCGATAGAAATTCCGCCTGGCGCTGGAGAAGGCTTCGTCGTCATGCGCCTTCTCTGCCGCGACGAGCGCCTGTACCGAAGCGCGCAGCGCCTGGGCCAGCGGCCGGTTGCCGCTGCCTCGGGTGGCCGCGCGCGCAAGCAGGCCAGTCATGCGCTCGGCGACATCCAGGACATCGAGGGTTTCCTGCAAGGTCAGCCGGCGGATGATGGCGCCGCGATGGCGGGGGAGGTCGACGATGCCCTCGGCGGCCAGACGCTGCAGCGCCTCACGCACAGAATTGCGGCCCACGCCGAAATGCGTGACAAGGTCTGTTTCCACGAGCCGCTGGCCGGGCACGAAGCTGCCCAGGTCCAGGCCATTCATGATCCCGAAGAACACCGTGTCAGACGCGCTGCGGCCCGCCGGGTCGGGCACAACGGAGGTATCGATGGACATTGCGGAGGAAGGAGAGGTCGATCGTGGCACGGGCGCGATTCTAATGGATTGGCCGGGCAGTCAGGGTCGAAGGCGTTGACATAGGATGAAATCATCCTACAATCTGGTCCTGTGATGCAAACGGACGGAGATATCCATGGGGGAAACGTTGCTCAGCCTCGCGGGCAAGCGGGCGCTGGTTACCGGGGCATCGAGCGGGCTGGGCGCGCACTTCGCGCAACGGCTGGCCGCCCACGGCGCCGAAGTGGTGCTGGCGGCACGCCGGGTAGATGCACTGCAGTCGGTGGCGAAACAGGTGGGACAATTCGGGCGTGCGCGCTGCGTGGCGCTCGATGTGACCAGCGCCGCGTCGCGCGCCGCCCTGGTCGAAGCGGCCGGGCCCATCGATATCCTGGTCAACAACGCCGGGCTGGTACGCGAAGGACCAGCGCTCGCGCATGCAGAGGAAGACTGGGATCAGGTGATGGACACCAATCTCAAGGGCCTGTTCTACGTGGCGCAGGCACTGGCCCCCGGCATGCGCGAACGCGGCGGCGGCAGCATCATCAACGTGGCGTCGATCCTGGGACTGCGACAGGCGGGTGGCGTGGTGTCCTATGCTGTTTCCAAGGCGGGCGTCGTGCAGCTGACGAAGACGCTCGCACTCGAATGGGCGCGCCATGGCATTCGCGTGAACGCCCTGGCGCCCGGCTACATCGATACCGAACTGAACCGAGACTTCTGGCAGACCGATGCCGGCAAGGCGCTCATTCATCGCATACCGCAGCGCCGTCTGGGTCAACTCGAGGATCTGGAGGGGCCGCTGCTACTGCTGGCGTCCGATGCTTCGCGCTACATGACGGGCACTGTGCTGGCCGTCGACGGCGGCCATCTGGTCAACACACTTTAAGGGAATGGTACCCATGTTCACCCCTTGTCCCACCGAAAGAAGCCAGGAGATCGCGGACCGCGTGGAGCGTTTTGTGCGCGATGTCGTTGCACCGTACGAACAGGATCCGCGCTGCACCGCGCATGGCCCCTCGGCCGAACTGGTCGAGGAACTGCGCGCCAGGGCGCGCGAGGCGGGCGTGATGACGCCGCATATCCTTGCCGATGGCAGCCACTTGAGCCAGCGTGAAACCGCCGCCGTGCTCAAGCGCTCGGGCCTGTCGCCGCTCGGGCCCGTCGCCGTCAATACCATGGCGCCCGACGAAGGCAACATGTTCCTGCTGGGCAAAGTGGCATCCGCGGCGCAGAAAGCCCGGTTTCTTGACCCGCTGATCCGTGGCGACGCCCGCTCGGCGTTTTTCATGACCGAGCCTGCGGAAGAGGGTGGCGCCGGGTCGGATCCGTCGATGCTGCGCACCACGGCGGTTCGCGATGGCGATGACTGGGTGCTAAACGGCAGCAAGAAATTCATCACCGGCGCCGAAGGTGCCAGCGTGGGCATCGTGATGGCACGAACAGGCGAGGGCGAGCGCGCGCAGGCCACGATGTTCCTCGTCGACCTGCCGCACCCGGCCATGCGCACCGAGCGCGTGCTCGACACGATCGACAGCTCCATGCCGGGCGGGCATGCGCTGGTCCTCATCGACAGTTTGCGCGTGCCTGCCGACCAGGTGCTGGGCGAGGTGAACGAAGGCTTTCGCTATGCGCAGGTACGGCTGTCGCCGGCGCGGCTTTCCCATTGCATGCGCTGGTTCGGCACGGTCACGCGGGCGGACGAGATCGCTCGAACCTACGCCACGACCCGCAAGGCATTCGGCAAGTTGCTGATCGACCATGAAGGCGTCGGCTTCATGCTGGCAGAGAACCTCATCGATCTGCAGCAGGCTGCGCTGATGATCGACTGGTGCGCCGGCGTGCTCGACACGGGTTCGGCGGGCACAACCGAAAGCTCGATGGCCAAGGTTGCCGTCTCCGAAGCGTTGTTCCGCGTCGCGGACCGTTGCGTGCAAATTCTGGGCGGCAACGGCGTGTCGCGCGACACGATCGTCGACCAGGCGTTCCGTGAGCTGCGTGCGTTCCGGATCTACGACGGCCCGACCGAAGTCCACAAGTGGTCGCTCGCGAAGAAGATCAAGCGCGACACGCTGGAGTCGTCGCGCGATCGGTGACGTGCGGTCGCTGGCCGCTGGCGATGACAAGCGGCGGCATGCCAGCCTGGGCAAGGGGGTACGACATTTCAACTTTGCCAAAACCGGACATTACAACTTTGCCGCTACACCCGCATTTCGCACAGTTGGTATGTCGGGGTTTTTGTTGCGAGGGGCGTTTTCACTGCCCCATATTGATGTATAGCGGGTTTCCAGCGAAGTTATCCAC
>NZ_JBIVHB010000017.1:0-135374 GCF_044748965.1 Cupriavidus sp. NPDC089707 | reverse complement strand
AACCACGAAAAACAAGCAATCCTACATTGACGACTCTGCCGGTCGCTATCCCTCTGCATTGTCTTCTGAACAACGTTCCGAGAACATACAAGGGGAGCGAACAAGCGGGATACCAATGCATGCCGTGCTTGCCGTGCTTGCCGAAAGCCCTGGCACGCCGACTGTGTTCTCCCCTCTCCCGCCTGCGGGAGAGGGGCGGGGGAGAGGGCCGGCGCCTCAACGAAGTCCCGCCAGGCGCTAAGCCGCCACGCGGCCTCAGAACGACGTCCTGAACCCCACCTTCACGCTCCTGCCCGCCAGCGGCGCGATATCCCGCAGGATCGACGTTGCGTTGCGCGCATCCTGGTTGGTCAGGTTATCCCCGCGCAGGTACACCAGCGTCTGCGTCCCGGCCACCTTGAACTTGTAGGTCAGCGCCAGGCTTAGCAGCGTATAGGCATCGGTCGGCGTGTCATTGCTCGGCACGCGCGTCTGCTTGGCCGCATACGTGACATCCACGCGCGCGCCCCACGGCCCTGCGCCATACACCAGCGCGCCGCCCAGCCGCAGCGGTGCCAGCCGCGGCAGCGGCTCGCCGGTGTCGCGGTTCTCCCCACGCACGTAGTCGGCGCGCGCCTCGAAATCGAGCGTGTCGCTGCTGGTCAGCATTTTCTGCAGCAACCGGGTCTTGCCTTCGGCCTCGAAGCCGTAGAGCGTGGCCGGCACACCCAGGTACTGGAATTCCGGCAGCGAATCGGGGCTGCCGGCGGCGACGACGTCGCCGGCCTCATCGCGCGCGCGGCCCGTGGCCGACAGCGCCAGGTAGTTGGCAAAGCGGCTGTAGTAGCCCGACACGCTCGCGCTGTGCGCGCCCGACTTGAAGCGCACGCCCAGGTCGATCGAGGTGGCGCGTTCCTTGTTGGCGTTGGGGTCGCCCACCTCCCACGAGCCGGTGGCCACGTGCGGGCCGTTGGCGTACAGCTCGTAGAAGGTCGGCGCGCGTTCCGTGTAGGACAGGTTGCTGGTCAGCGACCACGCCGGGTTGACCTTGTACAGCAGGCCGGCCGAGGCGCTGGTGGCGTTGAAGCTGCGGTTGGCGTCGGCAAAGCGGTCGTTGCCGTTGGCGCTGGCCTTGATGCTGCTGTGGTCGAGCCGGCCGCCGAAGTTGAGCTTGAGGTCGCCCGACGCGGTCAGCGGCAACTCTTCGAACAGGAACAGCGCGGCGTTGTCGGTATTGGTGCTCGGCACGAAGGCTTCCTCGCCCAGCGCGGAAAAGTCGGTGTGGCCGAACTGGGTGCCGATCACCCCCGCCATGTTGCCGATTTTGGCGTGCTTGGCCTCGAAGCGCGCGTCCCAGCCGCGGTTCTTGAAGATCGTGCCGGTCTCGCCGCCCTCGATCTCCTTGTGCTCGTAGTCGGTGTAGCTGAACTTGCCCTTGACCGATTCGAACCAGCCGCCGGTGCTGCCCGCCAGGTTGCGCGCCTCGCCTTCGAGCGCGAAGCGGTCCTGCTTCATCTTCAGTCGCACATCGTCCTCGGCGGGCGTGCCGTAGTCATTGCGGTAGGCGCTGTAGTTGGCGCCGATGAAGCCGTCGGCCCAGGTGTAGGAGCCGCCCAGCGAGCCGCCCTGCTGGTCGGCGCTGGTGTTGGGCAGGCGGCCGTAGGCCTCGCTTTCACCCTCGGGCAGCGGCTCGGCGGCGCGCAGGCGGTCGCTGCGGGCATAGCCGGGGATGCGCAGGTCGCTGGTCTTGCGCGCGAAGGCGTCGGCATGGACCGCGAACTGGCCATTGCCGGCCTCGATCAGCGCGCTGGCGTTGCGGGCCTGGTCGCCGCCGATGGTGCCGCTGGCATCCACGGCGCCGCCGACGCCTTCGATCGGCTCCCTGGGGATGCGATTGTCGATCACGTTGACCACGCCGCCGATGGCATTGCCGCCGTACATCAGCGCCGCCGGGCCGCGCACCACCTCGATGCGCTCGGCCACCAGCGGGTCCAGCGCGACAGCGTGGTCATAGGACAGGGTCGAGGCGTCGACGGTGCTGCCGCCGTTCTGCAGCACCTTGATGCGATCGCCATCCAGGCCGCGGATCACCGGGCGGCTGGCGTTGGGGCCGAAGTATGTCGACGACACGCCGGGCATCTTGTCGAGCGTCTCGCCCAGCGTGCTGGCCTGGCGCACTGCCAGCGCGTCGCCGCTCAGCGTCGACACCGGCGCGACCATGTCGTTCAGCTCGCTGCCGAGCGGGTTGGCGGTGACGACAACCTCGCGCAGCGTACCGGTGGCGGTGGCGGTCGCAGGGGCGGTCTCGGCAGTGGCCGCGGGCGTGGCGGTCTGCGCGTGCGCAGGCGCTGCCAGCGCGGCGAGGGAAGCCGTCAGGGAAGCGGCAATGGCCGCGAGCGGGGTCAGGCGGGGGGCGCTGTTTTTCGGGCAGTTCTGTTTGGACATGGCGCGCGTAACGAAGCAGTGGCAATCAGCCCCGAGCCGGGTACGGCTGCATGGCACGGCATGGCGCGCGCCGTCCCGTATGGGACGGCCGCACCAGGCGGGCGGCAGGCGTTCAGCTCAGGAAAATTCGAAAGCCGGGCAAGCGGCGATGGCCGCGTCCCGGATCAGGCGAGGGCGATGGCCGGCGCCGGTGGCGCGCGCGAATGGAAGGGGTGGGTGGCGGGGAGATCGGGCCAGCGCCAGGCGAGGTTGGCCGGCTTGACCGGCTTGCCGAAGGCGAGGCGCGGCAGCGGCAGCTTGCCGCACAGCGTGTCGGCCACCGTGGCGCCGTCGAACAGCACGCAGGAGTGGCCGCTGAATTTCTGCGCCAGCGGGTGGGAATCGGTATCGGCGTCGGTGCCGCCGTCGGCCGCAGCCAACGTGGCCGACGTGGCTGCGCTGGTCGCCAGCAGCCCGCCGTGCACGATGCGGTGGGTCAGCCCGGCATGCTGCGCCAGCAGCAGGCATAGCACCAGCCACATCGCGAGCCACAAGCCCGGCCCGTGCGTGCGCAGGCGTTCGAGCCAGTCAGTGCGCATGGCCACCGCGTTTGTCGCCATGATCGTGGCCGGGGTCGCCGCAACCGCAGTCGTCGCCATGATCCTGATGGTGACCATGGTCGTGCTCGTGCTCGTGGTCCTCGTCCAGTTCGTCGACCCACGCGGGGAACGGATCGGCATAGTCCGCCCACGCCTGTGCGCCTGCAGCCATCTCGGCATCGTCCAGCAGGCAGGCATCGAGCCGCGCCGCCAGCGCGGCAGCGTCCAGGGCCACGCCGATCAGCACCAGTTCCTGGCGGCGGTCGCCAAACGGTGCCAGCGTGCCGTCGACCTGCATGTCAGCCTCGATCCCGGCACGGTCTGCGTCATCGGTCGGCCATTCGGCCGGATCCAGCGCAGACCACCAGGCGCCGGCGCCACCATGGCGGCACACGCCACCAGCCTGGTTCCAGTCACCGGCGGTGTCCATGCGGCTGGCCAGCCAGAACAGGCCCTTGGAGCGAAGCACGTTGCCGTGTTCGCGCAGCCATTCGGTATGGATCAGGTCGGCAAAGCGCTGCGGATGGAACGGGCGGCGGCGCCGGTACACCAGCGTCGAAACGCCGCTGTCTGGCTCCGGCGCCATGCCCTGCAGGGCAACCAGCCAGCCGGGAGCATCCGCGGCGGCGGAGAAGTCGAAGCGGCCGGTGCCGGACACGCGCTGCGGCGGCACGTTGCCGAAGCTGGCGTCGACGATCTCGGCGCGCGGGTTCAGCGCATGCAGCGCCGCGCGCAGCCGCGCCAGTTCGTCGGCACTGGCGAGGTCGGTCTTGTTCAGCACGATGACGTCGCAGAACTCGACCTGCGCGGCCAGCACTTCCGCGACGGTGCGGTCGTCTTCCGGCCCCTGCGCCAGGCCACGGTCGGCCAGGAAATCGGCTTCGTTGAGGTCGGCGAGGAAGGTGGCCGCGTCGACCACTGTCACCAGCGTGTCAGGCTGCAGCGCGGCATCGGGGCCGGCGCCGTGCTCGGCCTCGAACAGGAAGCCCTCGGCGATGGCGAGCGGGTCGTCCCGGCCATCGGCCTCGACCAGCAGCGCATCGAAGCGGCCTTGCGCGGCCAGCCTCGCGGCTTCGGCCATCAGCGTGTCGGCATCCGGCAGCACGGTGGCCTCGCAGCCGGGCGGCAGCGGCGCCAGCGTCTGGCCGTCCTGCGCGCCGCAGACCAGCACGGCCACGCGCCCGCCAGCGACTTGCGCAAGCAGGTGGTTCAGCAACGTGGTCTTGCCGGCGCCGGTAAAGCCGGACAGCACGGTGACGGGCAGGCGATCAGCCATGGCAGGAGAGATGGCAGGAGAGCGGAAAAGTGGCGAACCGGCGCCGCAAACAGACGTGCATCCGGCTATTGCAACAAAGTTGCGAATTTACCAGAAAGCCTTGGCCGGCGACAGCGGGACGATTCTCACAATGGTAGGCCGTGGCCGCGCCACGACAAGTGCAGCGGCGCCAGGGCATGCGGCCACCAATGCAAACGGCCCGGATAAACCGGGCCGTCGTGTCGCGGCTGCGCCGGCGCCAGGCCGGCTCGCCCGGCTTGGTTGCCGGGCTTCAGTCCCCGAACAGCTTCTGGCGCAATTCGCGGCGTTGCTGGGCTTCCAGCGACAGCGTCGCGGTGGGCCGGGCCAGCAGGCGCGGCACGCCGATCGGCTCGCCGGTTTCCTCGCACCAGCCGTAGTCGCCGGACTCGATGCGCTGCAGCGACTGCTCGACCTTCTTCAGCAGCTTGCGCTCGCGGTCGCGCGTGCGCAGTTCCAGCGCATGCTCTTCCTCGATGGTGGCGCGGTCGGCCGGATCCGGCACGATGACCGTTTCGCGCAGGTGTTCCGTGGTCTGGTCAGCGTTCTTCAGGATTTCGTCACGCAGCTGCTCAAGGCGGTGCTTGAAGAAGGCGAGCTGCGCTTCGTTCATGTAATCCTTGTCGCTCATCTTCAGGATTTCAGCTTCAGTCAGAAGTTTGTTGCTGCTCATGGTTGCTGCTGATTCTCTTGTTGAGGCGTCCGGCGGCGTCTGGGTCCGCTCGGATTCGCTGTTCGTGCGCTTGCGCGCCACGGTCGTTTCACTCTGGCTGGCTGCAGTCTTGCTGCTTCGCGGGCCTCCCTTCGTTGCGCCCGCTTCGGCGTTCGCCGTACTGCCGCGGGGAGCGGGCGCGGCCTTCACAGGCTGCGCCTTGAGCGTCTCTGCCGCGGCACTACCTGTCTTGCTGCGGCTTTCTTTCGTCTTCGTTGCGGCTGTCATGGGACACCTCTCTCTCGCGTCAGTCAGTGACGGCGCGTGCCGAGGCACCCCAAGCGGAAAGGCGGTCTCCGCACGAAGCACTGCGACCGCACCTGCCCGGCGGCCTGCCTCATGCTGACGACAACCGCCGCCCTGCAAAATACCGGGGCGGAAAAAAGGTGCGCCACCGGTATCAAATCCGGCCTATTGTACTTGAACAAATTTTTCCGAGATACGGGGGAAAGCCAGCCTGCACTTCGGTATTTCCCCGGTACCCCGAACGGGGGTGGCCGCGCGGCGGTGTCCGGAGGTAGGAGTCGCCGGAGCGGCGGCCCGTGCACTCAGGCCAGGCAGTTCTCCAGGCCCTTGAGGATGGCATCGCGGGGCAGGTCCACGCCGATAAACACCATCTTGGTGCCTGGCGTCTCATCTTCCCACTTCGCGCCGATATCGCTGCCCATCAGCTGGTGGACGCCCTGGAACACCACTTTCCGGTCCACGCCCTCCATATATAGTACGCCCTTGTAGCGCAGCAGTTTCTCGCCGTACACCGCCAGGATCCCCGACAGGAATTCTTCCAGCTTGCCGTAGTGGAAGGGCTTGTCGCTGCGGAAGACGAACGATGCGATGCGGTCGGTATGGTGGTGGTGATGGTGGTGGTCGTGCCCGTGGCCATGGTGGTGGCCGTGGTCGTGATCGTGGCCGCAGTCGGCGCCGCATTGTTCACCGTGCTCGTGCTCGTGGTCATGATCGTGGTCGTGATCATGCTCGTCGGCGTGCAGGAACTCGGGGTCCAGCTCCAGCTTCTCGTTGAGGTTAAAGCCGCGCAGGTCGAAGATGGTGTCGATCGGCGCTTCGCCGAAATTGGCCGTGCGGATCGGCGCGCGCGGGTTCATGTGCAGCAGCCGGTGGCGCAGTTCGGCCACGTCGTCCCCGCTGACCAGGTCGGACTTGGTGATGAAGATGGCATCGGCGAAGCCCACCTGGCGCTGCGCCTCTTCCTGCTTGTCCAGCTGCATGTGCGCGTGCTTGGCGTCGACCAGCGTGATGACCGCGTCGAGCAGGTAGCGCGACGCGATTTCCTCGTCCATGAAGAAGGTCTGCGCCACCGGGCCCGGGTTGGCCACGCCGGTGGTCTCGATCACCACGCGGTCGAAGTCGATCTCGCCGGCGTCGCGGCGCGTCAGCAGCCCGGACAGCGCCTGCACCAGGTCGCCGCGGATGGTGCAGCAGATGCAGCCATTGCTCATCTGCACGATCTGCTCGCGGCCGTCCTGCACCAGGATCTCGTTGTCGATGTTTTCCTCGCCGAACTCATTCTCGATCACGGCGATCTTCATGCCGTGCTGCTCGTTCAGGATGCGCTTGAGCAGGGTGGTCTTGCCGCTGCCGAGGAAGCCGGTCAGGATCGTGACCGGGGTCAGTTTGGACATTTGTTGTTCTCCGGGAAATGAGAGTGCCGGTCAGTGGGCGGCGGGCGTACGCTTGCCGCACTCGGCGCAGACGCCGTTCACGGTCAGCTCGACATGTTCGATGGCAAAGCCGCTGGGTACGCGCGGCGCGGCCGGCTGGGCCGGGGCGCTGGCGTCGTCCAGGCAGAAAGTGCGGTCGCAGCGCGTGCAGTGGAAATGGCTGTGCTGGCGGTGTTCCTGCGCGCGTGCGGCCTCGTGCTCGACCAGGCTGAAGCGGAACACGCGGTCGTTGCCGGCCCGCTTCTGCGCCACGCCCTGCTCCACCAGCCAGTCCAGCACGCGGTACACGGTGACGCGGTCGATGGTCTCGCCCTGCTCGGGCAGGCGGTCGATCACGGCCTGGTGGGTCAGCGCTTCGTCGCTGCCGATCAGGCAGGCCAGGATGCACAGCCGTGGCTGCGTCACGCGCGCGCCCAGCTGGCGCAGGCGCTCGTGGGCGGCTTCGAGGATGGCGGGCACCGGTGCAGCATCCGGCCCGTCCGGACTAATGCGGGTCATGGGCCGATTTAACCATAGGCCCACGGTTGATGCAATTCAGTTGCAACGGTCCAAGGGTGCGCCCGGCAGTCACGGGCGCCGCCGAGGGTGGGGTTTGCGCCTATGATCGACAGGCGACCCAGAAGCGGAGACAAGCCATGCTGAACGACGCCAGCGCGCTGCTGTTCCCCAATTTCGAACCCTTCCGGCACCGCATCGGCGAGGTCGAGATCGCCGGCGTGCAGGGCGGCTCCGGCCCGCCGCTGCTGTTGTTGCACGGCCATCCGCAAAGCCACCTGATCTGGCACCGGGTGGCGCCGGCCTTGGCCGACCACTTCACCGTGATCGCCACCGACCTGCGCGGCTACGGCAGCAGTTCGGCGCCGCCGGGCAACGCCGGGCATGAGCACTACAGCAAGCGCACCATGGCGCAGGACCAGGTCGAGCTGATGGCGAAGTTTGGCTTCACGCGCTTTGCGCTGTGCGGCCACGACCGCGGCGCGCGCGTGGCGCACCGGCTCTGCGCCGACCACCCCGATACCGTGAGCCGCGCCATGCTGCTCGACATCGCCCCCACGCTGGCCATGTACGAGCGCACCAGCATGGCCTTTGCCGCGGCCTACTGGCACTGGTTCTTCCTGATCCAGCCCGCGCCGTTCCCCGAGACGCTGATCAACGCCGAGCCTGAGTTCTACCTGCAGAAGCTGGTCGGCCTGCGCCAGCCCGGCCCGAGCCCGTTCGCCCCCGACGCGATGGCGGCCTACGTGGCGGCCATGCGCGACCCGGCGCGGGTGCATGCCATGTGCGAGGACTACCGCGCCGCCGCCACCATCGACCTGGAGCACGACCGCGCCGATCGCGAGGCCGGGCGCCGGCTGGCGCTGCCGCTGCGCGTGCTGTGGGGCGAGCACGGCGTGGTGGCGCGCTGCTTCGAGCCGCTGGGGCTGTGGCAGGAGGTGGCCGCCGACGTCAGCGGCAAGACGCTGCCGTGCGGGCACTACCTACCGGAAGAGGCCCCCGAACCGCTACTTGAGGAAATGCTCGGTTTTTTCCGTTGAGCGGCGCCAGCTGTCGCAAAAGTGTGCCTTTATGGACGATCCCTGCATATCTTCCGGGTTTCCCGCCATATGCCGTTGATTGCAGGCGGGTTAGCCCCTATACCTGCGCATTGTCTGGTGTTGCTAACATCAGCCCCCGCCCTTGCGGTTTACGGCAGGGGCAGCGGAGCCAGCCGGTCATGGTCCAAGCGCGGCTAACGAGACCGCGCCAGAGCGCCCCCGCACGAGCAGGGGCCAAGCCGGCGGCAATGCATTGCATGACGGGTATTGAAGGAACCAGGAGAAGAGAGCATGAAACGAGTGGCAAAGACGATCGCGGCCGCGCTGGCAGTCAGCGCGATGGGCGTGGCGGCAGGCGCGTACGCGCAGGAATTCCCGGGCGGCAAGCCCATTTCGGCCGTGGTGCCGTTCTCGGCGGGCGGCCCGACCGACAAGGTCTCGCGCGAGCTGACCGCGATCATGTCCAAGCATCTGGGCGCGACCATCGTGATCGAAAACCTGGGCGGCGCCGGTGGCACCATCGGTGCCAAGAAGGTGGTCCAGGCCAAGAACGACGGCCACACTGTCCTGATCCACCATATCGGCATGGCAACGGCCCCGGCGCTGTACCGCAACCTGGGCTTCGATCCGCTGAAGGACTTCGAGATGGTCGGTGAAATCGCCGACGTGCCGATGATCCTGGTCGGCAACAAGCAGCTGCCGCCGAACAGCTTCAAGGAACTGCTGCCGTACATCAAGGCCAACGCCGCCAAGCTGTCGCTGGCCAACGCCGGCATCGGCTCGGCCTCGCACCTGTGCGGCCTGCTGTTCCAGAGCGCGATCCAGACCGAGCTGACCACCGTGCCGTACAAGGGCGCGGCGCCGGCCCTGACGGATATCCTGGGGGGGCAGGTCAACCTGCTGTGCGACCAGACCACCAACCTGGCCGGCCACCTGAAGGCCCACTCGGTCAAGCCGTACGCGGCCATGCAGGCGAAACGCGTGGAAGCGTTCAAGGACGTTCCGACGGCAGCCGAACAGGGCATGCCGAACGTGGAAGTGAAGGTCTGGCACGCCATGTACGCGCCGAAGGGCACGCCCAAGCCGGTGATCGACAAGCTGTCGGCCGCCCTGCAGAAGGCCGTGGCCGACCCGGCGTTCCGCGCCAAGATGGCCGAGCTGGGCGCCGAAGCGGTGCCGGCACAGCGCGCCACGCCGGAATCGCTGCGCAACTACCTGAGCGCCGAAATCAACAAGTGGACCCCGGTGATCAAGAAGGCCGGCGTGTATGCCGACTGAGCGGGACTGATCGGACTGCCGGGGGCATCGCATGAAGTGATGCGCCGGGCGCCACAGAAGGGCCGTGCGGCAACGCATGGCCTTTTTTGCTTTTGGGGCGAGGCGCACGGGATGGTCCGGCAGGGCGGCGCCCGGCGTCCTATATTGGTCAGACGCCCGCGCGGCGCGCTGCCTGTGTGGCCCGGCGCACGAAAGGGCTTGAAACCGGCGGGGGCGTCGCCAACTACGGTCGTGACATATTCACGGAAGCCACCATGGAACAGTATCACGGCACTACCATCGTCAGCGTCCGCCGCGGCAACCAGGTCGCACTTGGCGGTGATGGTCAGGTCACTCTCGGCAATATCGTGATGAAGGGCACCGCGCGCAAGGTGCGCCGCATCTACAACGGCAAAGTGCTGGTCGGGTTTGCCGGCAGCACGGCCGACGCATTCTCGCTGCTCGACCGCTTCGAAGCGAAGCTGGAGAAGTACCAGGGCAACCTGACCCGCGCCGCGGTCGACCTGGCCAAGGACTGGCGTTCCGATCGCGCGCTGCGCCGGCTGGAAGCCATGCTGATCACCGCCGATCGCGACACCACGCTGGTCATCACCGGCAACGGCGACGTGCTCGACCCCGAGGGCGGCATCGCCGCGATCGGCTCGGGCGGCGCCTATGCGCAGTCGGCCGCGAAGGCGCTGATGGAGAACACCGAGCTGCCGCCGAAGGACGTGATCGAGAAAGCGCTGACCATCGCCGGCGAGCTCTGCATCTACACCAATACCAACTTCGTCATCGAGACGCTGGAATAAGCGAAGGCGGCAATGCGCGCGCCCTACTGAACGGATACCATGTCGCACACCATGACCCCGTCGGAAATCGTTTCCGAACTCGACAAGCACATCATCGGCCAGGACAAGGCCAAGAAGGCCGTGGCGGTGGCGCTGCGCAACCGCTGGCGTCGCCAGCAGGTGGCCGAGCCGCTGCGCCAGGAAATCACGCCCAAGAACATCCTGATGATCGGCCCGACCGGCGTCGGCAAGACCGAGATCGCGCGCCGCCTGGCCAAGCTGGCCGACGCCCCGTTCATCAAGATCGAGGCGACCAAGTTCACCGAGGTGGGCTACGTCGGCCGCGACGTCGACACCATCGTGCGCGACCTCGCCGAGATGGCGATCAAGCAGACGCGCGAGTCCGAGATGAAGAAGGTGCGCACCAAGGCCGAGGACGCGGCCGAGGACCGCCTGCTCGACGTGCTGCTGCCGCCGCCGCGCGACATCGGCTTCTCGCAGCCGGAAGAGAAGGATTCCAACACGCGCCAGGTGTTCCGCAAGAAGCTGCGCGAAGGCCAGCTCGACGACAAGGAAATCGAGCTGGAACTCGCCGCCGGCGTGCCGAGCATGGACATCATGGGGCCGCCGGGCATGGAAGACATGACCGAGCAGATCCGCTCGATGTTCGCCGGCCTGGGCCAGGGCAAGAAGGCGCGCCGCAAGATGAAGGTGAAGGAAGCCTTCAAGTTGCTGATCGACGAAGAGGCCGCCAAGCTCGTCAATGACGAGGAGCTCAAGCACAAGGCGATCACCAACGTGGAGCAGAACGGCATCGTGTTCCTGGACGAGATCGACAAGATCGCCAGCCGCAGCGAAATCGGCGGCGGCGAGGTGTCGCGCCAGGGCGTGCAGCGCGACCTGCTGCCGCTGGTGGAAGGCACCACGGTGAGCACCAAGTACGGCATGATCAAGACCGACCACATCCTGTTCATTGCCTCGGGTGCGTTCCACCTGTCCAAGCCGAGCGACCTGATCCCCGAGCTGCAGGGCCGCTTCCCGATCCGGGTCGAGCTGGATTCTCTGTCCGTGCAGGACTTCGAGGCCATCCTGACGCAGACCGATGCCAGCCTGACCAAGCAGTACCAGGCGCTGCTGAGCACCGAAGAGGTCAACCTGGTGTTCGCGCCGGATGGCATCCGCCGTCTTGCCGAGATCGCGTTCTCGGTCAACGAGAAGGTCGAGAACATCGGTGCGCGCCGCCTGTACACGGTGATGGAGAGGCTGCTGGAGGACCTGTCCTTCCACGCCACCAAATCGTCGGGCGAGACCGTGACGATCGACGCAGCTTATGTCGACCAGCGCCTTGGCGACCTGGCCGGCAACGAAGACTTGTCGCGCTACGTGCTGTAAGCGGACACGCAGGCCGGAGCAAACAGGGCGCACTTCGGTGCGCCTTTTTTGTGGTCCGTCGCGCGCGGATTTTGTTGTCAATGCGTATCGGCCTGCCACATCGCCGTAAGCATCGTAAGCATTGGTAAGCATGCTGGCCGCTCGCGTCGGGCAATGAGACCCTTGCGCACCTTGACGGTCGATTGACCGGTGCGGGAGCCACCGCATCCCACTCAACCCACTGGCAGGAGAAACCAATGGCCAACTACAAGACCCGCCGCGTGGTGCTCGCCACCGGAGGCCTGCTGGCCGCACTGGCCGCGGCCACCGCTTTCCTTTGCATCCGTCCCGCTGTGCCTGTCGTGCAGGCCGCCGAGGTTGCGCAGGCCGCGCAGGACACACAGGCCAATGTGCGCGGCGCCGCAAAGGCCGCTGCCGCGACGCTGGCGCTCGATGCCGGCGCGCTGTTCTCGCTGTCCGACCGACATGCGGGCGATGCCATGCGCATCGTCGCGCAGGGCGACACGGCCGAGGCAAGCGAAGGTCTGGACTGGGAACACGTGCAGTTGCGCCTGTAATCACGCGGCAGCCGCAATCAACCTCCGCTTTACCTCTACCGCGACACCGGCCGCTTCCCCAGCTTGCGCTGCAAGGTACGCCGGTGCATGTTCAGCGCCCGCGCCGTGGCGGAAATATTGCCGCCATGCTCGGCCAGCACGCGCTGGATATGTTCCCACTCGAGCCGCGCCACCGACAGCGGCACCGGCTCTTCCAGCGCGGCCTGCGCCGCGTCTTCCGACACCCCCGCCATCAGCGCCGTCAAAATCGAATCGACATTGGCCGGCTTGGCCAGGTACTCGTCCGCACCTTGCTTGACCGCCGCCACCGCGGTGGCAATGCTGGCGTAGCCGGTCAGGATCAGGATGCGCGCATCCGGCAGCGCCTGGCGCAGCGGCGCGACCAGTTGCAGGCCGGATTCGGCCGGCGCGGTGCTGCCGGCTTCGGGTGGCGGCTCCAGGTGCAGGTCGAGCGTGACGTAGGCAAAGTCGGTGCGGTTTGCCAGCGCGAGCGCGGTGCGACCGTCATGGGCCACTTGCACGGCGTAGCCGCGGCGCATGAGCGCGCGTGCCAGCGTGCCGGCAAAGACTTCGTCGTCGTCGATGACGAGGAACGGCGTGCCCGCTGGTGCGGTGGCTTCGGGAACCGGTTGGAGGGTGTCGGTCATGGTCAGGAGTGGCGCGTGGGTTCAGGGTGTGCTGCGCGCAGGCGGCGCCGATAGCGATGACAGCGCGGGCAGCCGCAGCTCGGCCACGGTGCCGCCGCCGGAGCGGTCGCGCCAGCCTAGTTCGCCGCCCATCTGGCGCGCGCCACTCTGCGCCAGGTACAGGCCGATGCCCTGGCCGCCATGCTGGCTGGCCACCGGCATTTCGCCGAGCTGGCCCCGCAGTGCCTCGGGAATGCCGTCGCCATGGTCGGCGACGCGGAACGACAGCCACGGCGCCACTTGCCCCGGCTCCATGGCGATCTCCAATTGCAGCGGCTTGCTGGAGCGGCCCGCGTTCTGCTGGGCGCGTGCGGCGTTGTCGAGCAGGATGGTCAGGATCTGGCCGACCCGCGCGGTCTCCACCGGCTGCGCGCCGGCGCCCGGCGTGGCGCTGGCCTGCAGACTGGCGTTGGGATGGCGCAGCTGCCAGCGCTCGGCAAAGGCCGGCAGCCAGGCGGCGAGGCGCTGCGGCGCCAGCGTGGCCGAGTCCTCGCGCAGCCGTGCCAGCGTGGTGCGGCACAGCGCGAGCTGCTGCTCGACGGTCTGCAGGTCGGGCAGGTAGCTGCGGATCGGCGTGGTGCCCAGCGCCGCGTCGGAGGCATCGGCGCGCAGCTCGCCGGCGATCACCGCC
Organism: Cupriavidus sp. NPDC089707; assembly: GCF_044748965.1. Lineage (NCBI taxonomy): Bacteria > Pseudomonadati > Pseudomonadota > Betaproteobacteria > Burkholderiales > Burkholderiaceae > Cupriavidus > Cupriavidus sp. NPDC089707. The sequence goes on along the minus strand of NZ_JBIVHB010000017.1, from coordinate 121,838 downwards.
AGCGTCGCCAGCGGCGTGCCGATCTCATGCGCCACCGCGGCGGCCTGGCCGTTGAGGTCTTCCACGCGCGCCTCGCGCAGCAACTGCTCGCGCGCCAGGTTCAGCTGCGCCTCGCGCTGGCGCAGCACGCCCGACAGGCGCGCGACGAACATCGCGATCATCACCGCGCTGGCGACGAAGTTCAGCCACATGCCCGCCAGGTGATAGTTCACTGCGTTGTCCGGGTTGTGCAGGTCCAGCGGCACGTATTCGAACAGCAGCACCGTGTAACAGGCGAGCGCATACACGGCCAGCGCGATCACCTGCCGCCACGGCAGGATGGCCGCGGCGATGGCCAGCCCGGGCAGGTAGAACGACACGAAGGGGTTGGTCGCGCCGCCGGTGTAGAACAGGATCGCCGACAGCGCGGTCAGATCCACCAGCAGCTGGCCCATCAGCTCGGCTTCGCCGGGCGCGCTGTTGCGCCGCGTGTGCTGGCGCAGGCGCAGTGCCGTGATCAGGTTGAACAGGGCCTGGAGCCCGAGCACCACCATCAGTGGCCCGTACGGCAGCCGGATGCCGGCGATCGGGTCGCATGCCAGCAGCGTCAGCGCCTGCCCCGACAGCAGCGCCCAGCGCAGCCAGAACAGGCGGCGCAGCGTCACCTGACCATGGCGCGGCGAACTGGCGGCCGGCAAGGGCGACAGGAAGGGCAGGTCAGGCAAGCGGGGCGAGGGTGGCGAGGGGGGCGCGGCTGCAGCGGTGGTCATGGCGCGAGTGTATCAATGCGGCCGGAAGGTGCCGGCGCGTGCGACACCTTGCCGCATTGGCGGCGCGGCGCCGCGGCTGCCAGACTAGCCGGCTTTGGCCGGCGCCCGCATGCTCTGGCATGCCTGCACGCGGCGCTCGGTGCCATGTTCTAATGTCTGCTTTCAGGAGAGACAAAGATGCAAGCCAAATTCCGCGCGGCCAGGCTGGCCGCATCGATTGCCGCACTGGCCACGGCGCTGGCGTCCGGGGCCGCGCTGGCCCAGGTCGACGTCAGCAACGCCTGGGTGCGCGGCACGGTGCCGACGCAGGCCGCTTCGGGCGCGTTCATGGTGCTGCACGCGCATGAGAACGCGAAGCTGGTAGGCGTTTCGTCGCCGGTGGGCGAGGCCGAGATTCACGAGATGAAGATGGAAAACAACGTGATGCGCATGCGGCAGGTCAAGTCGCTGGACCTGCCCAAGATGCAGAACGTCGAGCTGAAGCCAGGCGGTTACCACGTGATGCTGATGGGCCTGAAGAGCCAGCTCAAGAAGGGCGATACCGTGCCCATCACGCTGAAGATCGAGCAGGGCGGCAAGGTGACCGAGCAGAAGGTCAATGCCGAAGTGCGCGACATGGTGCAGGGCGGCAGCCACGCCGGCCACGGCGATCACAAGCACTGATCAGCAGAGGGAGCCGGGCATAGCCCTGGCCACCAGCCAATGGCCAACAAGCAGCACGGCACGCGCCAGAAACTTGTGTTCCGCGGCTTCATGTCGCCCGGGTCGCCCGGGTCGTCCGCACCGCCGCCGCGGCGCCGTGACGCCCGGCCGCAGCCTCCGGTGCCGGGTGCCGCGAAGCCGGCGCGGCGGCGTCAGCCGCGCAAGCTGATCGGCTCTTCCGATTCCTGACTGGCCGCCGCCGCCAGCACGCGCTCGCGCAGCCAGGCGTGGGCCGGATCGGCTTCGGTGCGCTCATGCCAGATCATGCTGAAGGTGAAGTCTTCCAGCGCAAACGGCGGATCGAATATGGCGTAGCGCGAGTCTTCCTCCAGCGCTGACAGGCTGCGCCGCGCCGTCGTCAGCACCAGGTTGGTCCCGGCGATCAGTGCCGGCGCCACGCTCCAGTGCGGCACCACGCAGGCGATCTTGCGCCGCCCGCCCAGCCTGGCGACCGCGGCGTCGATCGCGTCCATGCGTTCGCTGTGGGTCGCCACCAGCACATGCGAGCGCGCCAGGTAGGCCACCTGGTCGAGCCGGCCGGTGTCCCGCACCGTGGCCGCATCCACCGCGCAGGCATAGCTTTCCCGGAACAACTCGGCCGACTGCACGCCTTCGGGTTGGTAGCTGAACACGCCCAGCGCCATGTCGATCTCGCCATCGGCCACCTGCGCCGTCATGCCCTCGCGGCTGGCTTGCGACACCACCAGGTCGATATTGGGCGCGGCCTTGCGCAAAGCGCGCAGCAGCCGCGGCAGCACTACCAGCGCACCGTAGTCAGACATTGCGAGGCGGAAGGTCCGTCTTGCTGTGGCGGGCTGGAAGCCGCTCGGCCCCAGCAGGATGCGCACCTGCGACAGCGCTTCGGCCAGCGGGCCGGACAGTTCATGGGCGCGTGCGCTCAGCACCAGGCCGCCCTTGCCGCGTACCAGGATGGGATCGTCGAGCAGTTGCCGCAGCCGCCCCAGCGCATGGCTGACCGCCGGCTGGCTCAGGTGCAGGCGCAGCGCGGCGCGTGAGATGTGGCGCTCGGCGAGCAGTGCTTCAAGCACCACCAGCAAGTTGAGGTCGATTCCGCGTAGGCTATTCATTCGACGAATATTAAACGTATGAAAGCAGAATTGGGAATTCGCTTTGCGATATTTCAAACTATCAGGCATCGCAGTTTGCCCTACGGAGCGTGACATGTCAGGCATCCAGATGCCGTTTTCCTTTCCCTTCTCCCTGTTCGTGCCCCTTTTGACCGCCGCGCTGGCGGGCGCCGTGATCCCGTTCCAGGCGGGTGCCAACGCCACGTTGGGGCGTACGCTGGGACATCCGCTGGCGGCGACGCTGGTGTCGCTGCTGGTCAGCCTGGCGGCGCTGCTGCCTCTGCTGTGGCTGCTGCGCGTCCCGCTGCCAGCGGCATCGGTGCTGGCGCGCGCGCCGGCTTGGACCTGGATCGGCGGGGTGCTGGGCGTGTTCTATATCTCGGCCGCCCTGGTGATGGCGCCGAAGCTGGGCGCGGCCGGCTTTATCGCGGCGGTGGTGGCGGGGCAGGTGCTGGCTGCGCTGGTGGTCGACCAGTTCGGCCTGGCCGGGTTTGCGGTGCGGACTATGACGCCAGCGCGGCTGGCGGGCGCCGCGCTGATTGTGGCGGGGATGCTGGTGATGCAGTGGAGCAGCGCCGGCGCGTCGTCCAGCCCTGTGCCCGCGGTTCAGCCCTCGGCAGGCTCGGGCGCCTGAGCGCCGCGCTGGCGCGCCGCCAGGCAGTCGGGGCAGAGGCAGTGTTGGCCGGGCACGATGCGCCGTGCCGGCAGCAGCGGCTGGCTAGCGCACCAGCACTCGCGCAGCCCCGCCACGTAGCCGCAGACGAAGCCGGCCCCGCATTGGCTGCAATGCTCGACGGGGCGAAGCTGGCCGGTCAGGACGGTGGCGGGATCGGTCATGGTGCGACGGGAACTGGTACGGCGGGAACTGGGACGGCGCAGAGCAAGACAAAGGGCCAAGGCCCGCCCGCGCTGTTGCGCGAACGGAACGCCGGCGGGCCGCCGTGGTGCCCCGTGCGGCGCTTGCCGGCGGATGGCTGGGCCTGCCCGGGCCGCGGGACTCGCGCCCCGCGCGGTTTCTTGTAAAATCGGCGCCTGCCATAGCCGGATGGCGCACTTTCGGGCGATCCCTGTTGCGCGCTGTTGCGTTTTCCCGTTCCCGGCTACGCGGCTGTTAGCCATCATACCTGTTGAATCTCACGGATGTCCCCCATGAACGCCGACAACCCCGGGCCTGCCGCGACTGCGGTGGCCGCAATCGCTCCCGCACTGAAAGCCGAGATCCTCGCCGAGGCGCTGCCGTATATCCGCAAGTTCCACGGCAAGACCATCGTGGTGAAGTACGGCGGCAATGCCATGACCGAAGAGAAGCTCAAGCATGGCTTCGCGCGTGACGTGATCCTGCTGAAGCTGGTCGGCATGAACCCGGTGGTGGTGCACGGCGGCGGCCCGCAGATCGATGAAGCGCTGAAGAAGGTCGGCAAGGTCGGCACCTTCGTGCAAGGCATGCGCGTCACCGACGAAGAGACCATGGAGGTGGTCGAGTGGGTGCTCGGCGGCGAAGTCCAGCAGGACATCGTGATGCTGATCAACCAGTACGGCGGCCAGGCCGTGGGCCTGACCGGCAAGGACGGCGGCCTGATCCGCGCCAAGCGCCTGCAGATGCCCGACCGCGAAAACCCGGGTGCCTTCATCGACATCGGCTACGTGGGCGATATCGAGGCGATCAACCCGGCGGTGGTCAAGGCGCTGCAGGACGACGCCTTTATCCCGGTGATCTCGCCGATCGGTTTCTCCGACGATGGCCAGGCCTACAACATCAATGCCGACGTGGTCGCCGGCAAGATGGCCGAAATCCTGAAGGCCGAGAAGCTGGTGATGATGACCAACATCCCCGGCGTGATGGACAAGAAGGGCAACCTGCTGACCGACCTGACCGCGCGCGAGATCGAAGAGCTGTTTGCCGACGGCACGATCTCGGGCGGCATGCTGCCGAAGATCTCGTCGGCGCTGGACGCGGCCAAGAGCGGCGTGCACTCGGTGCACATCGTCGACGGCCGCATCGAGCATTCGCTGCTGCTGGAAATCCTGACCGAGCAGGCGTTCGGCACCATGATCCGCTCGCACTGAGCGGCATCGCCGGGGCGCGGGCTACAACCGGCCGCCCCGGCATTCCCATCATCACCAGAGCTGCCCGGCGTGCCTACCAGTTTTCCTCCTCCGCGCCGTGTCCGCGTTCGCCTGCGCCGCCGTCCCGCCGGGGACAACTCGGGGCGCACGGTCTGGCTGTTCGACCTCGACAACACGCTGCACGACGCCTCGCACGCGATCTTCCCGGCGATCAACCGGCTGATGACCGCCTACGTGGCGCGCGTGCTTGATTGCGACGAGGCCACCGCGAGCCGCGTGCGCGTCGACTACTGGCAGCGCTACGGCGCGACGCTGCTCGGCATGATCCGGCACCATGGCGTCGATCCCGCCGACTTCCTGCGCGCGGCGCATGAATTCCCGGCGCTGGCCGAGATGGTGCGCGTGCAGCGCGGGCTGGCGGCGCACCTGCGGCGCCTGCCGGGGCGCAAGATCCTGGTTACCAACGCGCCGCAGGACTATGCGCGCGCGGTGCTGGACATCGCCGGCATCGGCCACTGCTTCGAGCGCGTGGTGGCGATCGAGCAGATGTGGGTGCATGGCCACCTGCGTCCCAAGCCGGACCGCCGCATGCTGCACCGGCTGCTGGTGCAGGCGCGCGTGGCGCCGCATCGCGCGGTGCTGGTGGAGGATACTGTGTCGCACCTCAAGCGCTATGCCGGCACCGGTATCCGCACCGCCTGGGTGACCGGCTACCTGCGCACTATTGCGTCGGCTGCCGTCGTCGCGCGCCCGCTTGACATGCCGGCGCGCGACGACGGCAGTCGGCGCGATGCAGCGGTACGCTCGACGCTTGAGGCGGAAGAGGATCGCCGCGCCGGCCACGCCGCGCAGGAGCATTCGGTCACGCTGGTTGCCGCGGAATCACAGGTTCCGCAGGCACCGCAGGCGCAGTCCGGTAACGTGCCTCGCGTGCGGGCCCGCGTGCCGAACCGGCCGGCTTATGTGGACGTAAAAGTACAATCGATGCATCAACTCCAACGACGAATGCGGAGAAACGGGTCATGACGCAAACCAACGGGGACCAGCCGGAGGCAGTCATTACAGGCGGGGCCGACGCGATGGACACACCCGCGGACACACCCGCGGCACCTGCCGCGCCGGCGCGCAAGCGCCCGCGCCCGGGCGAGCGCCGCATCCAGATCCTGCAGACGCTGGCGACTATGCTTGAGCATCCGCGCGGGGAAAAGATCACCACTGCCGCGCTGGCCGCGCGCCTGAGCGTGTCCGAGGCGGCGCTGTACCGCCACTTTGCCAGCAAGGCGCAGATGTACGAGGGCCTGATCGGCTTTATCGAGCAGACCGTGTTCGGCCTGATCAACCAGATTGCGGACAAGGAAGAGCACGGCCTGCGCCAGGCGCATGCGATCGTGCGCATGCTGCTGTCGTTCGCCGAGAAGAACCCCGGCATGACGCGCGTGCTGACCGGCGAGGCGCTGGTGGGCGAGCACGAGCGGCTGCAGGAACGCATCAACCAGGTGGTGGACCGCATCGAGGCGTCGCTGCGCCAGTGCCTGAAGGTGGCGGTGACGCAGGCCGAGTTCCCGGCGGATGCCGATATCCCGGCGCGTGCCGCGCTGATCATGGCGACGGTGCAGGGCCAGTGGCACCGCTATGCCAAGAGCGGTTTCCGCAAGTCGCCGTCGGACCAGGCCGAGGCGCATCTGCGCGTGCTGCTGGGCTGAAACCGACACGCCGGGCCGATTGCTCTATAATTGCCCGGTCGCGCCGATTTGATGACTGGCTTGCGGGCGCGCGGCAGCCACGAGGACCACGGGAACCACGGTCCGGGCTGCCACTATAAATGCGGCTAAAGAGGTTGGGTCGGCGCCCCATGTCACTACGACGATGATCGGCGCCGGCACGCGGAATCCCGCGGAATGCCCGACTTGGCTGCGATGCTTTTCCACGCAAATGCCGGTCGGGTTTTTTTATGCCCGTTCGCCGCGGGCCTGGATTCCATGACTGATGTCGCCCTGCCGCCCGACGCGCCCAGCGCGCCCACAGCGCCCTTCCTGCCGCCCGATTCGGTCGGCGTGGTCACGCCGCAGCGCATGCACTTTGCCGAGCCGCTGAAGCTGCGCAACGGCACGTCCCTCGCCGGCTATGATCTGATGGTCGAGACCTACGGCACGCTCAACGCGGCGCGCTCCAACGCGGTGCTGGTCTGCCACGCGCTCAATGCCTCGCACCATGTTGCTGGCGTCTATGCCGACAACCCGCGCGACCTGGGCTGGTGGGACAACATGGTCGGCCCCGGCAAGGCGCTCGACACCAACCGCTTCTTCGTCATTGGCGTGAACAACCTGGGTTCGTGTTTCGGCTCGACCGGGCCGATGAGCGTGAATCCCGCGACCGGCCAGCCTTATGGTGCGGCTTTCCCGGTGGTGACGGTGGAGGACTGGGTCAACGCGCAGGCGCGCGTGGCCGACGTATTCGGCATCACGCAGTTCGCCGCGGTGATGGGGGGCAGCCTGGGCGGCATGCAGGCGCTGGCCTGGAGCCTGATGTACCCGGACCGGCTGCGCCACTGCATCGTGGTTGCGTCCACGCCCAAGCTGTCGGCGCAGAACATCGCCTTCAACGAGGTGGCGCGCAGCGCCATCCTGTCGGACCCGGACTTCCACGGCGGCAACTACTACGCGCATGGTGTGAAGCCCAAGCGCGGGCTGCGCGTGGCGCGCATGATCGGCCATATCACCTACCTGTCGGACGAGGACATGGCGGAGAAGTTTGGCCGCGAACTGAAGGCGGAGGACATCCGCTTTTCGTTCGATGTCGAGTTCCAGGTGGAGAGCTACCTGCGCTACCAGGGCGACAAGTTTGCCGAGTACTTCGACGCCAATACCTACCTGCTGATCACGCGCGCGCTGGACTACTTCGACCCGGCGCTGGCCTACGGCGGCGACCTGACCCGCGCCATCGCGCAGACGCAGGCGAGCTTCCTGGTGGCGAGCTTCAGCACCGACTGGCGCTTCGCGCCCAGCCGCAGCCGCGAGCTGGTCAAGGCGCTGCTGGACAACAAGCGCCCGGTCTCGTACGCCGAGATCGACGCGCCGCACGGCCACGATGCCTTCCTGCTCGACGACCCGCGCTACCACAACCTGATGCGCGCCTACTACGACCGCATCGCAGAGGAGATCGGCGCATGAACGCCTTGGCCAATCCCAACATCCTGGCGCTGCGCCCCGACTTCCGCGCGATCGCGCGCTGGATCGAACCCAACTCCACCGTTCTCGACCTGGGTTGCGGCGACGGCAGCCTGCTGCGCGTATTGCAGGACGAGCTCGACGTACAGGCCTACGGCATCGAGATCCGCGACGAAGGCGTGCTGGCGTGCGCGCAGAAGGGCGTGCATGTCATCCAGCAGAACCTGGAGGGCGGGCTGGCGCTGTTCGAGGACAAGAGCTTCGACACGGTGATCCTGTCGCAGACGCTGCAGACCATCCACAACACCGCGCAGGTGCTGCGCGATACGCTGCGGGTGGGGCGCGAGTGCATCGTGTCGTTCCCGAACTTCGGCTACTGGCCGCACCGGCTGTCGGTGTTCCGCGGGCGCATGCCGGTGTCGGAATCGCTGCCTTACCAGTGGTACAACACGCCCAACGTGCGCGTGCTGACCATCAGCGATTTCGAGGAACTGGCGCCCACGGTCGGCTTGCGCATCATCGATCGCGTGGTGATGCACGAGGGCATTACCGTGAACTGGGGCGTCAACTGGCGCGGCAGCCTGGCGGTGTACCGGGTCTGCGCGGCCTGACCTCGCACGGCGGGCGGCGCCTGGCCGCCTGCCTTATTGCGGCAGCGCGCCGGGCTCATACTGCGCCGCATACTCACCCGATGGCGGGATCGGCTTGATCACGTCGATCAGCACGCCGTTGGGATCGGCAGTGATGAAATGGCGCTGGCCGAAGGCCTCGTCGCGCAGCGGCAGCAGGATAGGCAGCCCCGCCGCCCGCAAGCGGTCATGGAGCGCATCCGGGTCTTCCACTTCAAAGTTCAGCAGCAACCCCTGCGCACGCTGGCCGCGTGCCGGCGCGGGGATGGTCTCGTGGTTGCCGTCCAGTACGGCCAGGTTGACCGAAGGGTCGTCGGCCAGTTGCAGGTGCACGTACCAATCGCTGGTGAACAGCGGCACGAAGCCCAAGTGGCGCTGGTAGAACGCCGCAGTGCCGGCGACATCGCCGGTCATGATGACGGGGTAGTAGCTGGTGACTTTCACGACGCGACTCCGTTATGTCTGGATACATACAGCGTGTATGTAAAGTGATATTAAGATACAGGCTGTATGTATGCAAGGAGAAATTGCGTGGCCCGATCCAACCGCGAACGTACCGAGGCGACCCGGCAGGCGCTGCTTGACGCGGCGCGCAGTCTGTTTGTCGAACGCGGCTACGGCGAGACCTCGACCCCCGACGTCTGCGCCGCGGCCGGCATCACGCGCGGGGCGCTGTACCACCACTTCGCCGACAAGCGCGACCTGTTCCGCCACGTGCTGGCTGACGAAGCCGCGGCGGTTGCTGCCGAAATCGAGGCCGCAGCGCCCGCCGGGCTGGATCCGGCTGAAGCGCTGATGGCCGGCGCGCAGGCCTATCTGGACGCGATGACAGTGCCTGGCCGCACCCGGCTGCTGCTGGTGGAAGGGCCCGCCGCGCTGGGCCTGCGCGAAACGCTGGCGCTGGACGAGGCCAATGCCGCGCGCACGCTGCGCGAGGGGCTCGATGCCGCCGCCGTTGGCGGGCAGGGCGAGGTGGCACTGCGCGCGCTGGCGCCGCTGCTGTCGGCGGCATTTGACCGTGCCGCGCTGGAGATCGAGGCTGGCGCCGATGGCGCGCGGGTTCGCGAAGCCATGCTCTGGCTGCTGCGCCGGTCACTGGGCAAGGACTGATCAGGCCGGCGGCTCATTGGCGGTGGCGGCGAGGTGGTCCACAAAGGCACGCACCTTTGGCGGTACGTGGCGCGTCGGCGTGTACACCGCGAAGGCCGTGCCGATATAGGGCTCCAGGATGTCCCACTCCGGCAGAACGGTGACGACGCGGCCATCGTCCAGCGCGCTGCCGAGCGAGAAATCCGGCACCAGCCCGATGCCGGCATCGCGCTCCACCATCGTCATGATCGCCAGGCTATTGTTCAGCGTCAGCCGCGGCGGGATGCGCACCACCACGGCCTCGCCGCCGGCATGGTGGCGCAGCGTCCAGCGCTCGCCGAAGTTGCCGTAGCCCAGATACAGGCATCGCGCCGCCGGCAATTCGGCCGGCGCAGCGGGCGTGCCGTGCCGCGCCAGGTAGCGCGGCGATGCCACTAGCCGGTAGCGCACCTCGCGCAGCGGCCGCGCCGCCAGGCCGGGCGACAGTTCGCGTGCGATGCGCACGGCGACGTCCAGGCCTTCCTCGACCAGGTCGACCATGCGGTCGGCCAGTGTCAGCTGCAGGTCCAGCCCCGGATATTTCTGCAGAAGCGCCGGCAGGCGCGGCGCCAGCCAGGCCTGCCCGAACGAGACCGGAGCGCTGACGCGCAGCACGCCATGGGGCGTGCCGCCGTGCTCGCCGGCCAGCGCGGTGACCTCGCGCGCGGCGGCGGTCATGCGCGCGCAGGCGGCGTAGACCGACTGGCCCAGCTCGGTCAGCGCGAAGGCCCGCGTGGTCCGCTGCAGCAGGCTGGCGCCGAGCGTCGCTTCCAGCCGCGATACGTGCCGGCTGACTCCCGACGGCGTCATGCCGAGATCTTGCGCGGCGGCGGAGAAGCTGCCGCATTCGACCACGCGGGCGAAGACGGCCATCGCGTTGAGTGGCGTATCCGACATGCCGCGTCTCCAATCTTTGATCGCAGCTCAAATACTAATTGAGTCTTGACGGGATTGTTGAGCGGACAGTGGGGTGGAACAATGCCGCCATTGCATCTCCGGAGTGCCCCATGCCTTCTTCCCCCCAATCCCTGCCCGGCGGCGCCTGGCGCATGGTCGCGGCCATGGTGTTGTCAGGCACCATTGGGTGGTTTGTCGTCACCAGCGGGCAGCCGCCGCTGGACGTGGTGTTCTTCCGCTGCATCTTTGGCGGCGCCGCGCTGCTGGGCACGCTGACGTTGCAGCGCGGCTGGGTGCGCATGAGCCGCGCGCAACTGGGCTGGCTGGCACTGGGCGGTGTCACGCTGGTGCTCAACTGGCTGGCGCTGTTTTCGGCCTATGCCTACAGCGGCATCGCCATTGCCACGGTGGTCTACCATACCCAGCCGTTTTTCCTGCTGCTGCTGACATCTGCCATGCAGCGCGAGCCGTTCCCGTTTGCCCGGCTGCCGTGGCTGGTTTTGGCCTTTGCCGGCGTGATGCTGATCACCGGCCTTGAGCACGGCGCCACCGGCGTCGCGATGCTGGCCGGGATCGGCCTGGCGCTGCTGGCGGCACTGCTGTATGCCGTCACGACCATGGCCACGCGCCGGCTGCAGGCTATTCCGCCCGGGCAGATCGCGGGCCTGCAGATGGTGCTTGGCGTGGTGATGCTGGCACCGCTGGCGCATCCCGCGGCCGGCAGCTTCAACACCGGCACCTGGGCCGCGCTGCTGGCGCTGGGACTGGTCCATACCGGTGTCATGTACACCCTGCTGTATGGCGCCTTCCAGCGGCTGAGCGTGGTGTCGATCGCCACGCTGTCGTTCGTCTATCCGCTGGTGGCGATCGTCATCGACGTGATGGTGTTCGGCGTCGTGCTCGGGCCGCTGCAGGTTGCGGGCATGCTGCTGGTGCTGCTGGGCGTGGTCGCCAATCAACTCGGCTGGAGCCTGCCATGGCGGCGCCGGGCGCAAGGCTGATGCGCCGTCCGGGCCGCTTGCCTGCAGGACTGGTTGACCGAACTCCTGACTACGGTTAGTGTAGGCAGCTATCGAACGACCGTTCTATTTGTTTTCTCGCCATGACTGCTACCGCTGCTGCCCTGTCCACCTCCGCTCCCGTCGCGCTGCATGCGTTCGACGATGCCATCGCCCTGGAGGCCGCCGGCGAAAATCGTTTTCTGGGCCGCACCACGCCGGCCTACTGGAACATGATCGGCCCGTTCGGCGGCATCACCGCCGCCACGCTGCTGCAGGCGGCGCTGCTGCACCCGCAGCGCCTGGGCGACCCGATCGCGCTGTCGGTCAACTTTGCCGGCCCGATCGCCGAAGGCCCGTTCGAGATCGAGGCACTGCCGGTGCGAACCAACCGCTCGACCCAGCACTGGAACCTGACGCTGCGCCAGGGCGATGCCGTGGCCACCACCGCCACCGCCGTGTTCGCGGTGCGCCGCGAGACCTGGGCCTGCGGCGAAGCAGTGATGCCAGAGGTGCCGGGCGCCGACACGCTGCCGGCAATGGGCGGCTTTGCGCCGGTGCGCTGGCTCAAGTCCTACGACATGCGTCCGGTGCGCGGTGCCAAGCCGACTGCCGAGGCCGGCACCGAGCACCCCGACAGCCTGACGCAGTTCTGGCTGCGCGATGCGCCGGCGCGCACGCCGGACTTTGCCGCGGTGGCATCATGGGCGGACAGCTTCTACCCGCGCATCTTCCTCAAGCGCGCGGGCTTCGTGCCAGCCGGCACGGTGTCGATGACCACGTATTTCCACGCCGATGCGCCCGCGCTGGCGGCGCTGGGCGACAGCCACGTGCTGGCCAGCGCGCAGGCGCAGGTGTTCCAGCAGGGGTACTTCGACCAGCGCGCGCAGCTGTGGAGCCCGGATGGCCAGTTGCTGGCCAGCTCGCATCAGATCGTCTACTACAAGGAATAAGCTCGAGCGGGCTCAGGCGATCGCTTCGCGCGCCTGGGCTTCGTAGCGGTGCACGGTGTTGCGCATCGCCCAGAGCAACATCACCCCGGGCAGCGCCACCACCACGGTGCCGAGGTAGAACGGCGCCCAGCCCCAGGCCTCGACCATATAGCCCGAGGTTGGCCCGACATAGACCCGGCCGACCGACGCCAGCGCCGACAGCAGCGCATACTGCGTCGCCGAGAACGAGCGGTTGCACAGCGTCATCAGCAGCGCCACGAAGGCCGCGGTGCCCATGCCGCCGCACAGGTTTTCCACCGCGATGGTCGCGCCCATGGTCCACAGGTGCGGCGGCGTCACGGCGAGGATCCAGTAGCCCAGGTTCGATACCGCCTGCAGCACGCCGAACACCATCAGCGAGCGGTACAGCCCCAGCCGCACCATCAGCGCGCCGCCGAACAGCGCGCCGATGATGGTGGCGGCCAGCCCCAGCGTCTTGTTGACGATGCCAACCTCGCCGGCCGAGAATCCCACGCCGCGGATCAGGAAGGTGGTCGACAGGCTGCCGGCAAAGGCGTCGCCCAGCTTGTACAGCACGATCAGCAGCAGCAGCCACCATGCGCCGGGCCGCGCGAAGAAATCGCGCAGCGGGCCAAGCACCGCCTCTTCCAGCGAGCGCGGCGCGCGCGCGGGCATGTCTGGCTCGGGCGCCCACAGCAGGGTCAGGATGCCCACGCCCATCAGCGCCGCCATCAGCAGGTAGGTCTGCTGCCAGCCAAGCACGCGGTCGGCCAGCCACAGTGCCAGCCCGCCAGAGACCAGCATCGCCAGCCGGTAGCCCAGCACCTTGACTGCCGCGCCGGCGCCGCGCTCGGCCGGGCGCAGCACGTCGGTGCTGTAGGCGTCGAAGACAATGTCCTGCGAGGCCGACAGGAAGGCCACCAGCGTGGCCAGCGCCGCCAGCGTCCACAGCGCCTCGCGCGGCGGGCAGAACGCCATCGCGGCGATGCCCGCCACCAGCCCCAGCTGCGTCACCAGCAGCCAGCCGCGGCGCCGGCCCAGCAGCGGCGGCGTGTAGCGGTCCATCAGCGGCGCCCACAGGAACTTGAAGATATAGGCCTGGCCCACCAGCGAGAAGAAGCCGATGGTCTTGATATCCAGGCCCTCGACCGTCATCCAGGCCTGCAGCGTGCCAGAGGTGAGCGCCAGCGGCAGCCCGGAGGCAAAGCCCAGGGTCAGCATGGCGCCGATGCGGCGGTTGCGGAAGATATCGAGATAGGCCTGGAAAGTCATGGATGCGCGGGGATGGAGCGCCGCGCGGCTGCGCGGGCGCCGTGTATTATTGCATCACCCGTTCGCTGCCCCGCCACTTGCGCCGCGGCAGCGTTGCCGCGGATCGCACCGTCCGCCGCCACGATCCCTCTACTGCGCCCGAGGAACCGCAAATGCTCCGCCCCCAGCAATGTGTCCAGCGTCCGATCCGAGTCCGGCCTGTCCGCGCGCTGGCTCTGGCGGCGGCGTTGCTCGCTGCGCCGGCCATGCCTGCTCACGCTCAGGGGCAGGGCGGCGAGCCGGGCGGCATCAACATCCAGCGCGGCGGCTCGGCGGTGCGCAATATCGTGCCGGCCGAGGCGATCGAACAGCAGGCCGCGCAGGAGTACGAGCAACTAAAGCAGGAAGCCATCGCCAAGCGCGCGCTGGCGGGCGATGACAACCCGCAGCTCAGGCGGCTGCGCGCGATCGGCAAGCGGCTGCTGCCGCAGACCGTGCGCTGGAACGAGCGCGCCCGCAACTGGCCGTGGGAAATCAACCTGATCGGCTCGAAGCAGGTCAATGCGTTCTGCATGCCGGGCGGCAAGATCGCCATCTACACCGGCCTGCTCGACCAGCTCAAGCTGACCGATGACGAGATCGCGATGGTGATGGGGCACGAGATCGCGCACGCGCTGCAGGAGCATGCGCGTGAGCGCGCCGCCAAGTCGGAGATTACCAACCTGGGCGCCAATGTGATTTCGCAGCTGTTCGGCTTCGGCAACCTGGGCAACATGGCGCTCGGCACCGGGGCGCACCTGCTGACGCTGCGCTTCTCGCGGGCCGACGAGACCGAGGCCGACCTGATCGGCATGGACGTCGCCGCGCGCGCCGGCTTTGACCCGCGCGCCGCGGTGTCGCTGTGGCAGAAGATGGGCAAGGTGTCGCAATCGGGCACCGAATTCCTGTCGACGCACCCGTCCGGGCGCAGCCGGATTGCCGACCTGGAAAAGCACATGCCGGAGGTGCTGCCGCTCTACGCACGCGCGATCAATACCCCGGTCGACAGGCTGCCGCCGTACCGCGCCAATATGGCGGGACTGGGCGATGCGCCGGTCGACGCGGGCGACGACGACAGAACCAAGCCGCTGAAGCGCTAGGCGCTGCTTCCGGCGCCGGGCGCCGGTAATCGGGGCGGCCCGCCGGATCGAAGGACAATGCGACAACCGCAGGGGGAACCGCATGAGCCTGAACCGCATGAGCCCGTCGGAGCAACGGGCCGCCTATATGCTGATCTTCGCGGGCTGCGAGGCCGAGCCCGAGCGCTTCACCAGCGACCTGCCGGTCAGCTCCGAAGTCTGGCTGCTGTATGCGTCGGGTGAATCGTTCGAGGTGCCGCGCGGGCTGTTGCTGACCCCGCACCACGCGGCGGGCATTGCTGCCCTGCGCGCGGCGGTTCTGCGGCGCCTGCCGGCGCTGGCCGAGCCGGCATCGGCGGCGACCGGCCAGCGCTTCCTGGCGGCCAATGAATCGCACCTGCTCGCGCAGATCGATTTCTTCGACATGCTCAGGCTGCTGCCGCTGACGGCATGGTGGCATCGGGAGGTACGGCTGCCGATGGCCGGCGTCAGGTGGTCAACCGCCGCGCGCCACGCGCTTGAGCGCAGCCTGACAGGCAACGCCTTCGTGCGCTGGCTGGGCGAGTCGGTGCTGGCCCATGTGTCCAGCGAGATAGCCATCGCGAGGTTCAAGGACATCGGCTACACGGCTTCCCGGACGCGCTTCGGCGGAATCGCGGCACCGGCCAGCCAGGCGCTGGGTCGGCTGGTCAATGTCGCCGCGCAGTATGTTGCCCTGACATTGCTGGGGCTGGACGACGACAGCTTCCCGCCCGGCGGCCTGGCGCGGCGCGTCGAGCAGGCAAGCCGGCAGGTGCTTGAAACGCTGTGGGCCTGCCTGCAGGACGACCATGCGGCGCCGCAGGAGGCCGAGGCACGGGCAGCAGGATTGGCCGATGCCACGGATGCGGCGAAGGTGGCGGCAGTGGCGCCGCTGTGGCGCATCTCCGTCAACCGGCCTGCCGAGCACGCAGTGTTTGCCTCGCGCAAGACCGTGAAGGCGGATGCGGCCATCCGCGTGTTCGATACCGGCGGTCAGGGCGTGCGCTGGGCGGTGATCGATTCCGGTATCGATGCGCGCCATCCGGCGTTCTTCGATCCCGCCAGACTGGAGGGGGCGCTGCCGGTCCGCGATGGCCTGATCGCGCCGCGTCTGTCGCGCGTGGTCAGGACGCTGGATTTCACCCGCCTGTCGGCCATCACCAGCGGCCGCCTGCCCCCGATGCCCAAGGGCAAGCGCGGCCCCAGCG
This sequence comes from Cupriavidus sp. NPDC089707, assembly GCF_044748965.1. NCBI lineage: Bacteria > Pseudomonadati > Pseudomonadota > Betaproteobacteria > Burkholderiales > Burkholderiaceae > Cupriavidus > Cupriavidus sp. NPDC089707. The sequence goes on along the minus strand of NZ_JBIVHB010000017.1, from coordinate 105,862 downwards.
AGGGCGAGCTCAGGGAGCGTATCGCAGCAATCGCCGACGACCTTGCCAACGGCCGCATCATCGACTGGTCCGTGATCGAGCCGCTGCTGGAAATCAGCCAGGAGGACCCGGCGCAATACGTGCCGCCGGGCGGCAGCCACGGCACGCATGTGGCCGGCATCATCGGCGCCGGCTGGCCGTCGTCGGCCTACCTGGCGCGGCCGGAGCCTATGCCGCTGCCCCCCGAGCTTGCCGAAAGCGGCGACGTCAGCGGCATCTGCCCGCGTATCGAGCTGCTGGACCTGCGCATCTTCGATGCGCAGGGCAGGGGCGATGAGTTCGGCATCCTGGGCGCGCTGCAATACGTGCGCTGGCTCAACCAGAGCCGCGACCGGCAATACGTGCATGGCGTCAACCTCAGCGTGGCGCTGCACCATGACGTGCGCAATTACGCCTGCGGCAGCACGCCGGTGTGCGTCGAGTGCGACCGGCTGGTGGCCAACGGCGTGATCGTGGTGGCGGCGGCTGGCAACTATGGCTATGACGAGCAATACGCGGCCGCGCACATGGGGGCGGGCTTTCGCGGCCAGACCATCACCGATCCTGGCAACGCGCGCGCCGTGATCACGGTGGGAGCGACCCATCGTACCGATCCCTACCGGTATGGCATCTCATATTTCTCCAGCCACGGTCCCACTGGGGATGGCCGCATCAAGCCTGACCTCGTGGCACCCGGGGAGAAGATCACCTCCACCGTGCCCGGCGGCACGCTGGCGTCAATGGATGGCACCAGCATGGCCGCGCCGCATGTGTCCGGCGTGGCTGCGCTGCTGCTGTCGCGCAACAACGAGCTGATGGGACAGCCCGAGACCGTCAAGGCCATCCTGTGCGATGCGGCCACGGACCTTGGGCGCGAGCGCGCATTCCAGGGGGCGGGGCTGGTGGACGCGTTGCGGGCGCTGCAGCGCGTGTAAGCCGCGCCGGTTTCCACCAACAAAAAAAGCCGGCACCGCCGGCTTTTTTTGTGTCCAGGAAGCAGCCGTATCAGGCCTGCAGCCCGGTGGCCTCGTCGGCGCCGACATGCACGTTCATGCATTGCACCGCCGCGCCGGCCGCGCCCTTGCCCAGGTTGTCCAGGCGCGCGACCAGGTTCAGGCGCTCGGGCGTGCCGAACACGAACAGGTCGACCCGGTTGGTGTCGTTGTTGGCCTGTACGTCGAAGAAACCGTCGTCGAGGTTGTCGTCGCTGTTGTACGGCATCACGCGCACGAACTGCTCGCCTTCATAGTGCTTGCGGTAGATGTCGACGATCTGCTCGGGGCTGACCTTGCGCGCCAGGCGGTCCACGAACACCGGCACCGTCACCGCCAGGCCCTTCAGGAAGTTGCCGACGATCGGGTTGAAGATCGGGTCCGCCGACAGGCCGCCCTGCACGCGCATCTCGGGCAGGTGCTTGTGCTGCAGGCCCAGCGCGTACTTGCGCGGGCTGTGCAGCTTCGGGTTACCGCCGGCTTCGAAGTCGGCAATCATCTTCTTGCCGCCGCCGCTATAGCCGGTCAGCGAGAACGCCGACACCGGGTAGTCGCGCGGCAGCACGCCGGCATCGACCAGCGGGCGCACCGCCAGCACGAAGGCGCTGGCGTGGCATCCCGGCACGGCGATGCGCTTGCTGGCACGGATCTTCTCGCGCTGCCCGCGCACCAGTTCCGGCAGGCCATAGGCCCAATTGTCAGCGGTGCGGAACGCCGTGCTGGCGTCGATCACGCAGGTATTCGGGTTGGTCACCAGCGACACCGCCTCGCGCGAGGCCACGTCGGGCAGGCACAGGAAGGCGACGTCGGCGGCGTTCAGGAAGCGTGCCCGTTCGGCCGGATCCTTGCGCTTGTCATCGGCAATGCGCAGCAGTTCCACGTCGGAACGACCGGAAAGATAGTCAAGCAGCCGGAGACCGGTCGTGCCTTCCTGACCATCGACGAACACTTTGAAAACCATGGCGGACTCGCTCTGTGAAATGCGGGGGAATGCGAAACATCTCCTGCCGGGCGCAGGGGTACCTGCATTGTAGCGGGGATGGGGGCCGGTCGCAGGGGTTTGTACCGATTGGATTATTGCGATCTGGCACATTTCGCGGCTTGCGGGATTTAACCTAGTAGGTTAATTTACATGGAGAAGGGGACGGCGCATTACAAGCTGGGACGGATAAGGGATCTGCTGCAGGCGGGACGGCTGAGATTGACGCGATCAGCTTTCGCTGGGGCGTCCAGCATGGGATTGAACGAGGCTGCCCTACGCGAATTGTTATTGCGGCTCGACTCTCGCGATGTCTACAAGAGCATGACAACGTACGGGGATCACCGAGTATGGCAGGACGTCTACAAGCCTGTCACGCCACACGGGGCGTTGTATGTGAAGCTGATCGTCGTTGAGGACGTTCTGGTTGTGTCTTTCAAGTTCCGATAGCGATCCGGCTACTGATGCAAGGAGGTTCCAAAATGAAGTGCCCGGAATGTGGCGGCGCTGAACTGGTGGATGAACGCAGGGATGTGCCTTATACATACCGTGGTGAAACCACGGTGATACGCGGTGTGCGGGGCGACTGGTGCCCGAAGTGTGGCGAAGGCGTTATGCCAAGGGGAGACGATTCGTTGGGTGAAGCGATGCTCGCCTTCAATAAGCAGGTCAATGCCAAACTGGTTGACCCGGCTTTTATTGTGCAAGTGCGGAAGAAGCTTCGCCTTGATCAACGCGAAGCCGCCGACCTCTTTGGAGGCGGCGTCAACGCCTTTTCGCGCTACGAGACCGGGCGAATGCTGCCCCCACTGGCGCTAGTCAAACTACTGAAGCTGCTCGACCGCCACCCGGAACTGCTCGAAGAGGTCCGGGCGGCCTGACAGGTCCGCTCAGAGCGGATAGTCGTAATCAATCGACAGCGGCGCGTGGTCGCTGAACTTTTCGTCCTTGTAGATCGAGCACAACTGCGCCGTGCCGGCGATCTTCGGCGTCGCCAGGTGGTAATCGATACGCCACCCCACGTTCTTGGCATACGCCTGTCCCCGGTTGCTCCACCACGTGTACTGGTCCGGGCGCGGATCGAGCTTGCGGAACACATCCACGTAGCCGTGGACGTCGAACAGCTCGCCGATCCAGGCGCGTTCCTCTGGCAGGAAGCCGGAATTTTTCAGGTTGCCCTTCCAGTTCTTGATGTCGATTTCCTTGTGCGCGATGTTGACGTCGCCGCACATCACGATCTCGCGCCCGCTGGCTTTCAGTTGCAGCAAGTGGGGCAAGAAAGCCTCCATGAAGCGGAACTTGGCCAGCTGACGTTCCTCGCCGCTGGAACCGGACGGCACGTACACCGAGATCACTGCCAGGTGTGGATACTGCACTTCGACATAGCGGCCTTCGCCGTCGAACTCGGCGTTGCCAAATCCGGTAACGACCCGCTCAGGCTTGTGTCGCGTGTACAGGCCCACGCCGCTGTAGCCCTTCTTCTCCGCGTAGTGGAAGAAGCCATGGTAGCCATGTGGCGCCAGGAACGCTTCGGTCATGTCGGCGGCCTGTGCCTTCAGTTCCTGCACGCAGACCATGTCTGCGTCCTGCTTGCCCATCCAGTCGAAAAAGCCCTTCTTGGACGCGGAGCGGATGCCGTTGAGGTTGGCGCTGATAATCCGTAACATTCGGGGAAATTTTGAATTCAGAGAGAAATGATGACGCAGCAGAACACGCCGGCCGCAGGGCCCCAGGACACCGACCTGAGCCAGACCTTTATCCGCTTTGCGCTCGATGCCGGCGTCCTGTCGTTCGGCGAATTCGTCACCAAAGCCGGCCGCAAGTCGCCGTATTTCTTCAACGCCGGCCTGTTCAACCAGGGCGCGATGCTCGGCGAGGTGGCGCAATTCTATGCCAAAACCCTGCTGGGCTCGGGCGTGCAGTTCGACGTGCTGTTCGGGCCAGCCTACAAGGGCATCACGCTGGCGTCTGCCACCGCGGTGGCACTGGCCGGCATGGGACGTGACGTCGGCTTCGCCTACAACCGCAAGGAAGCCAAGGACCATGGCGAAGGCGGCACGCTGGTCGGCGCCAGGCTGCAGGGCAAGGTCGTCATCGTCGACGACGTCATTTCCGCCGGCACCTCGGTGCGTGAATCGGTCAACCTGATCCGTGCCGCCGGCGCCGAGCCGGCCGCCGTGCTGATCGCGCTGGACCGCATGGAAAAGAGCGGGACCGCCGACCAGGTGGGCACGCATTCGGCCGTGCAGGACGTGCAGCGCGAATTCGGCATCCCCGTGATTGCGATCGCCAGCCTGAAGGACCTGCTGGCCTACCTCGACGCGTCGCAGGACCAGTCTCTGGCGGCTTCGCGCGAGGCTGTGTCGGCGTATCGGCAGCGCTACGGCGTCTGACGGGGCCTTGCGCCCGCGCGGATGCGCAGGGCGCTGCAACGATCCAGGGCAGGCGGAATATCCAATCGGCAGGGGGCGTGGCGTGGCGGCGAAAGAGCGGCAGGAACGGGCAGGGCGGCAGCCGGCATCGACGGCAGCGGCAAAGGAAACAGATAAGACCAACGGCAACGGCGATTCGCTGGCCGAGCGTGGCGCGCAGGTGCGTCCGCGCAAGCCGGTGCGCCAGGATGCAAAGGCGCCAGACCGCCCAGCGCATGAAGCCTATGCCGTGCGCGCGCTGGTGCTGCAGGGCGGCGGCGCGCTCGGCGCCTACCAGGCCGGCGTGTACCAGGGATTGGCCGAAGGCGGGATCTACCCGAACTGGGTCGCGGGTATTTCCATCGGCGCGCTCAATGCTGCGGTGATTGCCGGCAATCCACCGGAGCGCCGCATCGAACAGCTGCGCGCGTTCTGGGAACACATCTGCGCGCAGCCGTGGCTGCCCAGCCTGTCGCCCACCTGGCTGACCGATGGCGCCGAGAGCTGGCCCGAGCCGCTGCGTGTCTGGTTCGACGGCCTGCATGCCGCGCGCGCCATGGTCGAAGGCCAGCGCGGCTTCTTCCAGCCGCGCAGCTGGCCGGCGCTGATGATGCGCTATGCCGATCCCGGGCGCGCTAGTTTCTACGACACTTCACCGTTGAAGGCGACGCTTGAGCGCTTCGCCGATTTCGACCTGATCAACCATCGCCCCGACCTGATGCGGGTGTCGGTGGGCGCGGTCAATGTGCGCACGGGCAATTTCGCCTATTTCGACAATACACGCGACAAGCTCTGTCCCGAGCATTTCATGGCCTCGGGCGCGCTGCCGCCGGGCTTTCCGGCGGTGGAGATCGACGGCGAGTACTACTGGGATGGCGGCCTGGTGTCCAACACCCCGCTGGCCGAGGTGCTGACCGCGCAGCCGCGGCGCGACGCGCTGATCTTCCAGGTTGACCTGTGGAGCGCGCGCGGCAAGCTGCCGCACGATCTGGTCGACGTCGCCGAGCGCGAGAAGGAGATCCGCTATTCCAGCCGCACCCGCGCCATTACGGACTACATGCGCGAGCAGCAGAACATGCGCCGCATGCTCAACGAGGTGATGGCGCTGGTGCCGCAGTCCAGGCGCAACAGCGAGTGGTACCGCCGCGCCGCCGAACAGGCCTGTGACGCGCGCCGTAACGTGATCCAGCTGATCTACCGCGACAAATCGTTCGAGAACATGGCCAAGGACTACCAGTTCGGCCTGCTGACCATGAACGAGCACTGGACCAGCGGCCTGGACGATATCCGCCAGACGCTGCGCCATCCGCAATGGCTGGCAATGCCCAGCCGCGAGCACCCGTTCGTCACGCACGACGTGCATCGCGGCAACGGTGGCTGAGCCGGGCGGTCAGCCGCCAGCCAGGGCGCTATTCGACCCTGACCTTCGCCAGTTCCGGCTTGGGCGGCGGGTAGGCGGGCTTCAGGTCCTGGAACACCCGCGTCAGGATCTCCGCCACCATCAGGTTGCGGTGCGTCTTGGAATCGGCCGGCACCACATACCACGGGCATTCCGGCGTGCAGGTCGCCATGATCGCGGCCTCGTACGCATCCATGTAGGCCTTCCAGTGCTTGCGCTCGGCGAGGTCGGTGGTGTCGAATTTCCAGTGTTTTTCCGGGTCCGCCAGCCGCGCCTCCAGCCGCGCCTTCTGCTCGTCGCGCGAAATATGCAGGAAGCATTTGACGATGGTGGTGCCGGTCTCCGTCAGCATTGCCTCGAAATCCCGGATCTGGCGGAAGCGCCGTTCGGCTTCGGCATTGTCGATCCAGCCATGCACGCGCGTGATCAGCACGTCTTCATAGTGGCTGCGGTTGAACACCACGATCTCGCCGGCCCTGGGCACCTGCAGGTGAATGCGCCACAGGTAGTCCCGCGCCAGTTCGTTTGCAGTAGGCGCCTTGAAGTCGACCACGCGGATGCCGAGCGGATCGAAGCTGCGGAACACGCCGCGCACCGTGCCGTCCTTGCCGCTGGTGTCCATGCCCTGCAGCACGACCAACAGCTTGCGGCGGTGTTCAGCGTAAAAGATGTCTTGCTGGGCGTCCAGGCCCTCGCCCAGTTCGGCAATGAGGGCCAGGTCCTCGGCCTTGCTGCCGCGCGACAGCGGCTTGCTGCCGGGGGGGAAATCGGCAAGCCGGAATCGCTTGCCCGTCGTGATGCGGAAATCGTCCAGCGGCATGGGCGCTCCATCGGTATGACCTGCAAGATCAGGGAATGGGCGCCCCGCCCAAGCTGGAATGGATGCGGGCTGTGTCGTGGGGCGCGCTGCCCCTATGGTCAGGCCGGCAGTGTCGCCAGGTCAATGGTGCCTTCGAACACCGTGGTCGCCGGGCCGGTCATGCGCACCGGTTCGGCCCCGCCGTCCCAGGCAATGGTCAGGTCGCCGCCGTGGGTATGCACCTTGACGGGCGAATCCAGCAGGCCGCGCCGGATGCCGGCGACCACCGCCGCGCAGGCGCCGGTGCCGCAGGCCAGCGTCTCGCCAGCGCCGCGCTCGTAGACGCGCAGGCGGATGGTGTTGCGGTCCTGCACCTGCATGAAGCCGGCATTGACGCGGTTGGGGAAGGTGCCGTGCTGCTCGATGACCGGGCCGTCCTGCAGCACCGGGAAGTTCTCGACGTCCTCGACCACCTGCACCGCGTGCGGGTTGCCCATCGACACGGCCGAGATCCATGCGGTGCGGCCGTTGACCTCCAGGCCGTAGGCCGTATCCACGCCTTCAGCCCGGATCGGCAGGCCCTCGGGACGGAACGGCACCTGGGCTGGTTCCAGTTCGGGCGCGCCCATGTCGACGGTGACTTGGCCGTCGTCCTGCAGCGTCAGCGTGATCACGCCCTTCATCACCTCCACGCGCACCGAGCGCTTGTGGGTCATGCCCTTGTCGCTGACAAAACGCACGAAGCAGCGCGCGCCATTGCCGCAATGCTCGACCTCGCTGCCGTCGGCATTGAAGATGCGGTAGCGAAAGTCGACGTCGCCACGCGACGGTTTCTCGACCACCAGCATCTGGTCGGCGCCCACGCCGAAATGCCGGCTGGCGAGCGCGCGCCATTGCGCGGGAGTCAGGTCGATCTGCTGGTGGATGCCGTCGAGCACGACAAAGTCGTTGCCGGCGCCATGCATCTTGGTGAACTGGAGTTTCATGGTGGGGATTGTAGCCGCGGCTCGCGCAAGCTGCTGCCGCCCTTGGCGGACGCTCAATAGATTTCGGGTTCGCCCGGCAGGCGGTGCTTGAAGCGCTTGTGCACCCAGTAATACTCAGGCACGCGCGGGCGGATGCAGTCCTCGAAGAAGGCGTTCATGCGGCGCGTGTCGTCGGTGACGCTTTCTCCGGGGTAATTGTCCCAGGCAGGCAGGATGCGCAGCACGTAGCCCTGGTAGTCGGGCAGCATCTCGGTGTAGATCGGCACCACCTTGGCTCCGGTCAGGCGCGCCAGCCGGGACACCGAGGTCAGGGTCATCGCCTGCACGCCGAAGAACGGCACGAATTCCGAATCGCGTTCGCCGAAGTCCATGTCGGAGATCAGCTGCAGCGCTTCGCCCTTCTTCAGGCAGCGCAAGATGTCGCGCGCGCTGTCGTTGCGCGAAATCATGTTGGCGCCGAAGCGGCCGCGCGCGTGCTTGAGGAAGCCGTCAAACAGGTCGTTCTTCTGCTTCGTGTACAGCGAGGCGCCGGAACGCCCCACGTGCTCGCGCAGGTGGATGGTCAGCCGGATCGCGCCGGCCTCGACGCCCGACAGATGCAGCGTGACCAGGATATGCGGCGTGCCATCCAGCGATGCCAGGTCGGCCTGGTCGTCGATCCGCACCCAGCGGCGCATCTGCGCTTCGCTGCCGGTCCAGAAGATGCCGCGCTCGGCAAAGCTGCGGAACACGGTGCGGAAGCTCTGGCGCGACAGTTCGTCGATCTCGGCCTCGGTCTTGTCCGGGAAGCACAGGCGCAGGTTGGCCTGCACCACGCGGCGCCGTTCGCTGGGGAGCAGGTAGAGCAGGCTGCCCAGCCCTTCGCCGAAGCGGGCAACGAACGGATAGGGAAGTTTGCCCAGCACCGTCAGCAGGCCGATGCCGAGCCAGGTGAACACGCGGCTCATGAAATCGATTGGTCAGTGGTCGGCTCTGTGCTGCGGGCGGCGGCGGCGGCGGGCCCCTTGTAGCGGCTGTACCCCCACAGGTACTGCGTGGGGCACTGTCTCACCAGGGTCTCGACAGCCTGGTTGATCACCGCGGCCGCTTCGGCCGGGTCGTTCGGCAGCATGCCGCCCTCATTGAGCACGTGCAGGTGGGCGCGATAGCCCGCGCCTTTCGGCAGCCGTTCCGCAAAGACCGCGACCACTGGCGCCCCGGTCAACTGCTGCAGCCGGTGCACCAGCGCCATCGTATAGGCCGGCTTGCCGAAGAACGGCGCCCAGTTGCCCTCGCCGCCGCTGGGTACCTGGTCGGGCAGGATGCCCACCGCCTGGCCCCGCTTGAGCGCCTTGACCAGCATGCGCACGCCGCGCGGCGTGGCGGGCGCCATGTGCATGTTGGGCCGGGTGCGCATCTTTTCGATCCAGTCGCGCAGCCAGGGCTGGTGTGGTGGCTTGAACAGCGCCGTGACGGGGCGCACCAGCGCGTGGGACTGTGGCAGCACTTCAAAGCAGCCCAGGTGGGGCGTCAGGATGATGAGGCCCTTGCCGCGCGCCTGCAGCTTTTCCAGTTCCGGCCACATGTAGTCGTCGAATCCATGGAGCCGCGCGCCGATCTTCTTGCGGCTCCAGAAATAGGGCATCTCGATCATCATGCGCCCGGCGGAGCGGGCGGCTTCATCGAGCATCGCCTGCGTGGCGTCGGGGAACGCCAGGCGGAAATTTTCACTCAGCCGCTGGCCGTAGCGGCCGGGCAGCCGTGCCGCCAGCAGTCCGAGCGCGCCGCCTGCGGCCTGCAGTACGCGCAACGGGAAACGGGAAATCAGCCAGAAAAGAAAGGTCATCGGGCGTGGATTGCAGTCCGGGCTGCAACGGGTCATAACCGGCGTTTTCCCGACGCGGCATTCAATTCCGCGCCGGCTTGCCGTAATCCGGGCAAACGGCATGCCGTGGCGGCAGCGTGTTGCGTCGGCGCCTTTGGCGCGCTGCAACGAGCCCGGCAGGCGCGTATAATAGCGTGTATCGCCGAGTTAACTGACAACTTGCGGGGCGATGCCGCTCTAACCGGGCTGCTTTAAATACCGCTAAAGCGTCGCCGCCATGAACCCGACCGGGTGGCACGCAATAGCCAACCTGGAGAATAAGTTCGTGGCAAACGACTTCCTTTTTACTTCGGAATCCGTTTCCGAAGGCCATCCCGACAAGGTCGCCGACCAGATTTCCGACGCCGTCCTGGACGCCATCCTGGCGCAGGACAAGTACGCGCGTGTGGCTGCCGAGACGCTTTGCAACACCGGCCTGGTGGTGCTGGCAGGGGAAATCACCACGACCGCCAACGTCGACTACATCCAGATCGCGCGCGACACGATCAAGCGCATCGGCTACGACAACACCGAATACGGCATCGACTACAAGGGCTGCGCCGTGCTGGTGGCCTATGACAAGCAGTCCCCGGACATCGCCCAGGGTGTGGATCGCGCCTCTGACGACTACCTGAACCAGGGTGCCGGCGACCAGGGCCTGATGTTCGGCTACGCCTGCGATGAGACGCCGGAGTTGATGCCGTTCCCGATTTATTACGCGCACCGCCTGGTTGAACGCCAGTCGCTGCTGCGCCGCGACGGCCGGCTGCCCTGGCTGCGTCCGGACGCCAAATCGCAGGTGACGGTGCGTTATGTCGACGGCAAGCCGCACAGTGTGGATACCGTGGTGCTGTCGACGCAGCATTCGCCGGATATCACCCAGGCGCAGATCCGTGAAGCGGTGATCGAAGAGATCATCAAGGCGGTGCTGCCGGCTGAGATGCTGAAGGAAACCAAGTATCTGGTGAACCCGACCGGGCGTTTCGTGATCGGCGGCCCGCAGGGCGACTGCGGTCTGACCGGGCGCAAGATCATTGTCGATACCTATGGTGGCGCTTCGCCGCATGGCGGTGGTGCGTTCTCGGGCAAGGATCCGTCCAAGGTGGATCGCTCGGCTGCCTATGCGGCGCGCTATGTGGCCAAGAACGTGGTGGCTTCCGGGCTGGCGCGGCAGTGCCAGGTGCAGGTGAGCTATGCCATCGGCGTGGCGCGTCCTATCAACGTGACGGTCTACACCGAAGGTACCGGCAAGATTCCGGACGCCAAGATTGCGGAACTGGTGCAGGAGCATTTTGACCTGCGGCCGAAGGGCATCGTGCAGATGCTCGACCTGCTGCGCCCGATCTACGAGAAGACCGCCGCCTACGGCCACTTTGGCCGCGAAGAGCCGGAATTCTCGTGGGAGGCGACTGACAAGGCGGCTGCCCTGCGCGCTGCCGCTGGACTGTAAGCGGCACTCCGGACTGCGGTACTTCGGACTCTGACTTTGGACTCCGGCAAGCCCCACCGGCCCGCAAGGGTCTGTGGGGTTTTTTGGGTTCTGTGGTGGTCGCTGTTGGTGACATGCTGTCGGCCGTTGAACCGCCTGGTTCCGCCCTCCTGGGCGGGTCACTTTTTTCCCGAGCGGCAAAAAGTAACCAAAAAACGCGTCGCCTGAGCGGCTGGCTATCAATTTCTCGGTGTCAGTGGATCGGGCGGCTTTGGTCTCCTTTCATCGTGGGTGCCCGTTCGACCCTGCTACGCTCCCGGGATGGTGCCTACGTCGACGGGCGGTTGAACGAACCCGATGCAGGGCGGTGGCCGCCTGCTAATGGCCGCATCGGTGGGACGCCTTCGGCTGCGCTGCGCGCGGGTCCTAACGTGGCAGAATTGCCGCCCCTATCCTGGCTCCCGCTTCTGGCCCGGCATCGCGCGCGATAGCGTTGTGCGAGCGCAGCGACGCACTCTGTGCCGGAGCCCTCGACCTACGATACTGAGTGCGCGCAGCGCAGCCGAAGGCGTCTCACCGATAACGCGCTTAGCAGGCTGCCAATCCCCTGCTTCGGGTTCGTTCAACCGCCCGTGGACGTAGGCACAGACAGGGTGCGTAGCAGGCCCGAACCACCAACCCGATCCGACGGAAATCACCACCGTCCGAATCACCAACGCCGATGACTTGATAGCCAGCCGCTCAGGCGACGCGCTTTTTGGTTACTTTTTGTCGCTCGGACAAAAAGTGACCCGCCCCCCAGGAGGGCGGAACCAGGCGGTTCAACGGCCGACAGCATGTCACCGACAGCGACCCGCACGGATTCGCACGTGATAAGCCTCAATCTCCACCCCAACCCCCAGGGAGTAAAATCCCAACCACCAAAGCCGGACCACAAATTCCTTCACGGGGGACCGTCCCCAGAGGACTGCCATGCCTGAAGCACCCGCACGTACCCCTGCCACCGCGCTGACCCGATCCGCCGCCACCGGCAGCCTCGACCTGATCCGCCCCCAGCCCTACACCACCTGGGCCCCACAGGTCACCCCCGAGGAACGCGCCGCGCTGCGCCGCGAGCTCGAGCAAGGCGCAGTACTCTACTTCCCCCACCTGAAGTTCCACTTCGAACCCGGCGAGGAACGCTTCCTCGACGCCCGCTATTCCGACGGCAAATCCAAGAACATCAACCTCCGCGCCAACGACACCGCAGTGCGCGGCGCGCAGGGCACCCAGCAGGACCTGTCCGACCTATACACGCTGATCCGCCGCTATGCCGACAACAGCGAGTCGCTGATCCGCACGCTGTTCCCCGAATACATCCCCCACATGACCCGCGCCGGCACCTCGCTGCGCCCCAGCGAGATCGCCGGCCGCCCGGTCAGCTGGCGCAAGGACGACACCCGCCTGCACGTCGATTCCTTCCCATCCAACCCCATGCTGGGCAAGCGCCTGCTGCGCGTGTTCCACAACATCGACCCAGCCGCGCCGCGCGTGTGGCGCGTCGGCGAGCCGTTCGGCGATTTCGCGCAGAAATTTGTCCCGAAGACCCACGGCATGTGGCCAGGCCAGGCGGCGCTGATGAAGCTGCTGCATATCACCAAGCGCAAGCGCTCGGAGTACGACCACCGCATGCTGCAGCTCCACGATCTGGCCAAAGCCGACCTGGACTATCAGCGCGACGTGCCGCAGCAGGAATTCCATTTCCCGCCCGGTTCCACCTGGATCGTGTTCAGCGACCAGCTGCTGCACGCCGCCATGCGCGGGCGCGCGATGATGGAGCAGACCATCTACCTGGAGCCACAGGCGATTTCCGACCACACCCACTCGCCTGAGGCGGTACTGGCGCGCATGCTCAAGCGGCCGATGCTGGTGTCCTGAGCGGCTGTACCTCAGCGCAACAGCAGCTTCAGCATCGACGCAAAAGTCTTGCCGTAAGGCGGCTTGAGCAGGCCGGCGCCGTTCAGGGCGGCCTGGTGGAACACCGGCTTGAGCTTGGAGAAGGTCTCGAAGCCCGCCTTGCCGTGGTAGACACCCATGCCGCTGGCGCCGACGCCCCCGAACGGCAGGTTGTCCTGCGCGATGTGGAACAGCGTGTCGTTGACGGTGACGCCCCCGGCAACGGTCTGGCGCATCACATGGTCGATGGTGTGGCGGTCGCGCTCGAACAAATACAGCGCCAGCGGCCGTGGCCGCGCGTTGATGAAGTCGACCGCCTGGTCGATTGTCTGGTACGTCACCACTGGCAGCACCGGCCCGAAGATCTCCTCGCGCATCGCTGTGGCGCTTTCCGGCACGTCCAGCAGCAGCGTTGGCGTCATGCGCCGCGCGGCCGCGTCGTGGCCGGCATCCGATAGCGGCACCACGCGCGCGCCTTGTGCCGCAGCATCGTCGACCAGCCCTTGCAATCGCGTGAAGTGGCGCGGGCTGATAATGCTCGTGTAGTCGGGATTGCGCGCCAGGTCGGGGTAGAGGCGGCCCACGCACGCGCGCATTGCCTGCACCAGCGGCTCGCGCAGGTCATCGGGCACCAGCACGTAGTCCGGCGCGATGCAGGTCTGGCCGGCGTTCATCAGCTTGCCGACCACGATGCGCTCCACGGCGCGCGCCAGGTCCGCGCCCGGCCCGACGATGGCGGGCGACTTGCCGCCCAGCTCCAGCGTGACCGGCGTGAGGTTGGCCGCGGCCGCGCGCATCACATGATGGCCGACCGCGGTGGAGCCGGTGAACAGCAGGTGGTCGAACGGCAGCGCGGTGAAGGCGCTGGCAACTTCGGCGTCGCCGTTGACGATCACGATCTCCTCCGGCGCAAACTCCGCCTGCACCAGTTCGGCGAACAGCGCGGCAAAGCGTGGCGTGTATTCCGACAGCTTGACCATGGCACGGTTGCCCGCGGTCAGCGCCCCGGCGAGCGGGCCCACGGTCAGGTACAGCGGGTAGTTCCACGGCACCACGATACCGACCACGCCCAGCGGCTGCGGCAGCAACCGCGAGCGGCCGGGGCGGAACCAGAAACCGGTGGCAACGCTGCGCTCGCGCATCCAGCGCTTGCCGTGGCGCAGACCGTCGTCGATCGCGGCCAGGCTCGGGAACATTTCCAGCAGCGCGGTTTCCTGGCGCGGCCGGTTGCCGAAGTCGTCGTGGATGGCCTGGGCGATGCGTTCGTGGTTCTGGGCCAGCAGGCGCCGCAGGCGCTCCAGCCGGTCGGCCCGCATTGTCCACGGCGGCAACTGGTCACGCCGAGAGGCGGCGTGCATGGCGCCAAACACGGACGAGATTTCGGGGACTTCACGCATCGGTGGCGCTCCTGGGCGGTTGGCGGGCAAGGTGGCTTGCCGATGGATCCGGCGCGGATGCGGGCGGTCGTCCAGCGATCGCGTCGCATTTGTTGCGCATTCCAGCGCATTCCAGCGCATTCCCGCGCAAGATAAGCCAGCATGCCGGCGGAGGCAATGGCGGGATCATCCCAGATCGGCATTTCAAACGCCCGACGCACCGATGCACGAAGGCGCGCCGCCCTTCACCTCCGTTCCGGCTAGCGCCTACACTGAATCTCACAGCTTGCCATCCGCCGGACGGACAGGGCACGCGCGGCCGGCGCGGCGCCCCGCTCACGCGCGCCGCCTGCGGACACGCGGGGAGACAGATGGAAACCACCTACGACTACGTCATCGTCGGCGCGGGATCGGCGGGCTGTGCGCTGGCCGGACGGCTGGCCGACAGCGGCGACGACACCATTGCCCTGGTCGAGGCCGGCCAGCACGACCACCATGTGCTGGTACGCACACCCGCCGCGTGTGCCGCCATGCTGCCGCGCGCCAGCGCACGCAACTACGCCTACGAAACCGTGCCACAGCCGGGACTGAACGGCCGCCGAGGCTACCAGCCGCGCGGGCGGGGCCTGGGCGGGAGTTCGTCGATCAACGCGATGATCTACACGCGCGGACGGCCCGCCGATTACGACGACTGGGCCGCCGCCGGCTGCGACGGCTGGTCATGGGACGACGTGCTGCCGTATTTCCGCCGCGCGGAATGCAATGAACGCCTCGCCGGCAGCGACGACGATCCGCTGCACGGCGGCAACGGCCCGCTCCATGTGTCGGATCTGCGCACGCCCAATCCTTTCGCCGAGCGCTTTATCGAGGCGGCGCAGCAGGCGGGCTACTTGCTCAACGGCGACTTCAACGGCGAAGAGCAGGAGGGCGTGGGCTGGTACCAGGTCACGCAGCACGCGGGCGAGCGCTGGAACGCGGCACGCGCCTACCTGCATGGCGGCAACGCGCGCGACAAGGCCTGCAATGGTGGGCGCGCGCGCCTGCAGGTGCTGACCGGCACGCAGGCACTGCGCATCGTCTTCGAGGGCCGCCATGCGGCCGGCGTGCTGGCCGCGCGCGATGGCCGCCAGCAACTTCTGCGTGCACGGCGGGACGTGATCGTTTGTGCCGGCACCTTCGGTTCGCCGCAATTGCTGCTGGTTTCCGGCGTGGGTCCGGCGGCGCAACTGCGCGAGCTTGGCATCGACGTGGTCCACGACCTGCCCGGCGTGGGCGCCAACCTGCAGGACCATCTCGACATCATCCTGCACAAGCGCGTGGCGGCGCCCGAGCTGTTCGGCGTGTCGTTCAGCGGATTCATGACCCTGCTGTCGGAAATCTTGCGCTACCGGCGCGAACGCACCGGCATGATGTCGAGCAACTTCGCCGAGGCAGGTGGCTTTATCCGCAGCCGCCCCGAACTGGCCGAGCCCGACCTGCAGTTGCATTTCGTCGTCGGCATGGCTGACAACCACATGCGCCGGCTCAACTTCGGCCACGGCTATTCGTGCCACGTATGCGTGCTGCGCCCGCGCAGCCGCGGCGAGGTCCGGCTGGCGTCGGCCGAGATCCGCGAGGCGCCGCTGATCGACCCGCGCTACCTCAGCGATGTGCGCGACCTCGACGACATGGTTGCCGGCGTGCGCATCGTGCGCCGGATCTTCGCGCAGCCGCAGCTGGCCAGTGTCGGCGGGCGCGAACTGTATTCCGGGCACCTGCGTGCCGATGGCAGCGACGATGCCGACGTGCGCGACATGATCCGCGCGCATGCCGACACCATCTATCATCCCGTGGGCACCTGCAGAATGGGCATGGATGCGATGGCGGTGGTCGACCCGCAGTTGCGCGTGCGCGGCGTGGAAGGGCTGCGCGTGGTCGATGCGTCGGTCATGCCGACGCTGGTCGGCGGCGACACCAACGCCCCCGCGATCATGATCGGCGAGCGCGCGCATGACTTGATCCGCTACGCGCCGCGGGTAATGCTGCGCGTGCTGGAGTCGATGGAGGCGTGACGCGAACGCTGAGTCCGTGCGCGGCTAGCCTTCGAAGCCGCGTGACGCCACGCGCTTCAGCAACCCGGCCTCCGCATCCAGCGTACCGAACACGCGTCCGTGCTGGCGCCCCAGCCGGCTGGCGACAAACAGCTCCGCATTCTCCGCGTCGGCATGCGCCAGCATCAGGGCCGCCTGCGTGGTCAGCACCAGTCCCTGCGCAAAGCGGCGCGCGTTGGCTTCCAGATGCTCCGGCGCCTCGCGCAAGAGCGCCTGCAGCGACGCCAGCTCCGCCCGCACCGCGGGATGGCCGCCGGCGCGGCGCTGCAAGTCTTGCAGCAGGCGCGCGGCATCGTCGGGGTTGCGCTGGATCGCGCGCAGCACGTCCAGGCACATGATGTTGCCCGAGCCTTCCCAGATCGAGTTGACCGGCGCCTCGCGGTACAGCCGCGCCATCGGGCTTTCTTCCACGTAGCCGTTGCCGCCCCAGACTTCCATCGCTTCTCCGGTGGCCTCGATGGCGCGCTTGCAGATCCAGAATTTGGCCGCTGGCGTGACCACGCGCTTCCACGCGGCGGCGAGCGGGTCGGGGTTGTCGCCCTCGGCGTGCTCGAAGACGTGGCCCAGTTCCATCATCAGCAGCGAGGCCGCTTCGGATTCCAGTGCCAGGTCCGCCAGCACATTGCGCATCAGCGGCTGGTCGGCCAGCAGGCGGCCGAAAGCGCTGCGGTGGCGTGTGTGGTGCAGCGCCTGAACGAAGGCCGCGCGCAGGATGGCCGAGCTGCCGATCACGCAGTCGAGCCGCGTGTTGGTCGCCATCTCGATGATGGTGGGGATGCCGCGTCCTTCCTCGCCGATCAGGATGCCGGTGGCGTCGCGGAACTCGACCTCGCTGCTGGCGTTGGAGCGGTTGCCCAGCTTGTCCTTCAGGCGCTGGATCTGGATCGGGTTCTTGCTGCCGTCGTCGCGGAAGCGCGGCACGAAGAAGCACGACAGCGGGCCGTCTTCGGCGCCCATGCGCGCCACCACCAGGTGCGCATCGCACATCGGCGCCGAGAAGAACCACTTGTGCCCGGTCAGCGCGTACTCCGCGCCGCGGCCTTCGCCGCTTCCGCTGTGTAAGGCGCGCGCCACCGTGGTGTTGGCGCGCACGTCGGAGCCGCCCTGTTTCTCCGTCATGCCCATGCCGATCATGATTGCCGTCTTGTCCCGCCAGGGCAGGTCGCGCGCGTCATGCTCGCTCGCGTACAGACGTGGCTCGAGTTCGGCGAACAGCGCGGTTTCCTTGCGCAACACCGGGATGCTGGCGAGGGTCATCGTGGTTGGGCACAGCGAGCCGGATTCCACCTGCGCCTGCAGGAAGTAGCCCGCCGTGCGCGCACTCCACGCGCCCGCGCGCGGCTGCGCGAAGGGCAGGGCCTGCAGTTGTTGGCTGCGCAGCAGCGACAGCAGTGCGTGCCAGCTCGGGTGGAATTCCACGGCATCGATGCGCTCGCCGGTGCGGCTGTGCGTGTGCAGTTCGGGCGTATGGCGGTTGGCGTCGGCCGCCCATTGCTGCACTTCCGGCTCGCCCAGCCGCGCACCGAACTGCCCCAGCGTTTCGGCATGCCAGCCGCCGCCAAGCCGTTCCAGCGCGGCGCGGACGATGGGATCGCAGCCGAAGAGGTTGTAGTGCGCAAGATCCGGCACCTGGTTGAAGACGCGGTGCGTGGCGGCGTCGGTCATGATGGGATGTCTCCTGGATCGGTTCGATGCTTGCCGTTTGCTTGCATGGTAGAGCACGTGATAGAGCGCGTGACAGGCGTTTGAGTGCATGGTCGTCCGCTTGTCATCGATTTTTGCGCTGCACCATGCGCGATTCGATACCTTTGCGCACAGGTGTGGCACCACAAACCACCGGGAACTGGCACTGGCGCCCACCGATGCTCTGTGCTTAAATTCACCCCGTTGGATGAAACAGGGGTGCCGTACGGATGGGCCGTGCGGCTGAGAGAGTCCCTTCGAACCCGATCCGGTTAGTACCGGCGTGGGAAGTTTCAGCAAGACCAAGCCTCTTGTCCCTCCGGGACTCGCCGCCCAGGCCACCACGCCGCCGGCAGCGCTCACAGGGCTCCTGGTTTCGTCCACCCCGCAAGAGAGAGAGGACGACACCCATGGCCCGTACTGCCCCCGCTGCTTCCTTCGAATCGCTCGAGAGCGACCTCGACCAGAAATTTGCCTACCCGGCTTCCAGCAAGACCTACCTGACCGGCAGCCGCCCGGATATCCGCGTGCCGCTGCGCACGATCCTGCAAACGTCCACGCGCACGGAGAAGGGCGACATGCCCAACCCGCCGATTCCGGTCTATGACACCTCGGGCCCGTACAGCGACCCGGACGTGCATATCGACCTGAAGGCCGGCCTGCCGGCGGTGCGCGCCAAGTGGATCGATGAGCGCGGCGACACCGAAGTACTGCCCGGCCTGTCGTCGGAATACGGCCGCGACCGCGCCAACGACCCCGCCACCGCGCACCTGCGCTTTGCCCAGCTGACCAACCCGCGCCGCGCCAAGGCCGGTGCCAACGTGTCACAGATGCACTATGCGCGCCGCGGCATCATCACGCCGGAAATGGAGTACGTGGCGCTGCGCGAATCGCTGAACCTGCAAGCGCTGTACGACAAGCCCGAATACAAGGCGCTCCTGCGCCAGCACCCCGGCAACGCGCTGGGCGCCGGCCTGCCGCTGCGTCCGGAAGACATGACGCCGGAATTCGTGCGCCAGGAAATCGCCTCGGGCCGCGCCATCATTCCCGCCAACATCAACCACACCGAGCTGGAGCCGATGGCGATCGGGCGCAATTTCCGCGTCAAGATCAACGGCAACCTGGGCAACTCGGCGGTGACTTCGTCGCTGGCCGAGGAAGTGGAAAAGATGGTGTGGTCGATCCGCTGGGGCGCCGACACCATCATGGACCTGTCCACGGGCAAGCACATCCACGAAACGCGTGAGTGGATCCTGCGCAACTCGCCGGTGCCCATCGGCACGGTGCCGATCTACCAGGCGCTGGACAAGACCGGCGGCATTGCCGAGGACCTGACCTGGGAGATGTTCCGCGACACGCTGATCGAGCAGGCCGAGCAGGGCGTCGACTACTTCACCATCCACGCCGGCGTGCTGCTGCGCTACGTGCCGCTGACCGCCGACCGCGTCACCGGCATCGTCTCGCGCGGCGGTTCGATCATGGCCAAGTGGTGCCTGGCGCACCACAAGGAAAACTTCCTGTACACGCACTTCGACGAGATCTGCGAGATCATGAAGGCGTACGACGTGTCGTTCAGCCTCGGCGACGGCCTGCGTCCGGGTTGCATCGCCGACTCCAACGACGATGCCCAGTTCGGCGAGCTGCGCACGCTGGGCGAGCTGACCGCCAAGGCGTGGAAGCACGACGTCCAGGTGATGATCGAAGGCCCGGGCCACGTGCCGCTGCAGCGCATCCAGGCCAACATGGACGAAGAACTCAAGCATTGCTACGAGGCGCCGTTCTATACCCTGGGACCGCTGGTGACCGACATCGCCCCCGGCTACGACCACATCACCAGCGGCATTGGCGCGGCCAATATCGGCTGGATGGGCACGGCCATGCTGTGCTACGTCACGCCCAAGGAGCACCTGGGCCTGCCGGACAAGGAAGACGTGCGCGAAGGCATCATCACCTACAAGATCGCTGCACATGCCGCGGATCTTGCCAAGGGCTGGCCGGGCGCGCAGCTGCGCGACAACGCGCTGTCCAAGGCACGCTTCGAGTTCCGCTGGGAAGACCAGTTCAACCTTGGCCTGGATCCGGAACGCGCGCGTTCGTACCACGACGCCACGCTGCCGGCCGAAGGCGCCAAGATCGCCCACTTCTGCTCGATGTGCGGGCCGAAGTTCTGCTCGATGAAGATCACGCAGGAAGTGCGCGACTACGCGGCATCGCTGCCCAAGGACGCGCAGCAGGGCATGGAAGAAAAGTCGATCGAGTTCCTGAAGAAGGGCAGCAAGATCTACTCGTAAGGCAACGGCAGTACGGGCATGGCGTCGCAACCGTGCCCGCGTATGTTCCGCCGCCGCGCAGCGCCCCGCGCGGCGGCCCTGACAACAAGGAGGCCGGCGCGGCGGCATGCCCGCATGCTTATGCCCCGGCACAACATCCCTCATGACAGCAGTACAGTCGTTTGACGTCGCCATCCTCGGGGCCGGTCTCGCCGGCCGCCTGGCTGCCTGGCAACTGGTGCGCAGCGGCGCCCGCGTGGCGCTGGTGGAGCGCGCCGGGCCGGACGGCGCGGGTTCGGCCGCCTACGTGGCCGCGGCCATGCTGGCACCGCTGGCGGAATCGGCCATCGCCGAACGCCGCATCGTCGACCTCGGCATCGCCAGCGTCGACCTGTGGCGCGCGTGGCTGGCCGAGTTGCCGGAGCCGGTTTTCTTCCAGGAGGACGGCACGCTGGTGGTCTGGCATGCGCGCGACCGCAGCGAGATGTCGCTGTTCACCAGCCGCATGCGCGCGGTGGCGCCGCCCGAGCTGGTGTCGCAGCGGCTGCGGGCGCTGGACGGCAAGGGCGTGGGCGAAGTCGAGCCGGCGCTGGCGGGCCGCTTCCCGCAGGGGCTGCTGCTGGCCGGAGAGGGCCAGCTCGACAACCGCGGCGCGCTGCGCGCGCTGCTGTCGTGCGCGGTCAGCGAGGGCGTGCATTGCGTCTGGGAAGCCGGTGAGGTAGAAGCCGACACGCTGCCCACGCTGGGCATTCGCGCGGACGTGGTGCTGGATTGCCGCGGCCTGGGCGCGCGCGCGGCGTGGCCGGCGCAGCCCGGCGGCACCACGCCCGGCCTGCGGGGCCTGCGTGGCGAAGTGGTGCGCGTGCATGCGCCTGACGTGAAGCTGCACCGGCCGGTGCGGCTGCTGCACCCGCGCTACCCGATCTATATTGCTCCCAAGCCCAACGACCTGTACGTGATCGGTGCGACCGAACTGGAAAGCGAGGACGATTCGCCGATGAGCGTGCGTTCCGCGCTGGAACTGCTGTCGGCGGCGCATTCGCTGCATCCCGCCTTCGGCGAGGCGCGCGTGCTGGAACTGAACGTGCAGCGCCGCCCGACGCGACCCGACCACCTGCCGGCGATCCGCGTCGACCAGCAGGCGCGCGTGGTGCGCGTCAACGGCTTGTACCGCCACGGCTTCCTGATCGCCCCGGCGGTGACCGAGGCCGCGTGCGCGGTGGTGGGCGCGTTGCTCAAGGGCGACCCTGCCGCCCACGCGGTGCCTGCCGCGCTGCGCTGGCCCGGCATGATCGAGGCAGTGACGGAAGCGCCGGCTGCGGCGCTGCGCGCGCGCACCGGGCTGCTGCACTAACGCAAGACTGACATGGAAATCCTGCTCAACGGCCGACCCCTTGCCCTTGCCGAATCCGCCACGCTGGCGGACGCGGTAGTCGTGGCGAAGATCGCGCCTCCTTTTGCCGCGGCGGTCAACGGCCAGTTCGTGCCGCGCGCTGCGCATGCCAACACCCCCCTTGCGGCCGGCGACCGCATCGACCTCGTGCAACCCGTGACGGGAGGCTGACCCCATGACATTCGAACCTTCCGAAACCCTGCGCGACCCGTTCGTGCTGTATGGCGAGTCGTTCAGCTCGCGCCTGCTGCTGGGCACCGCGCGCTATCCGTCGCCAGCCACGCTTGAAGCTGCCGTGCAGGCATCCACGCCGGCCATGATCACCGTTGCGCTGCGCCGCCAGGGCGCGGTGGGCGACGGCGAGGGCGGCCAGGCGTTCTGGCAGATGCTCAAGGCGCTGAACGTGCCGGTGCTGCCGAACACCGCGGGCTGTTTCACCGCGCAGGAGGTCATCACCACCGCGATGATGGCGCGCGAGGTGTTCGAGACGCCGTGGATCAAGCTGGAGCTGATCGGCGACGACTACACGCTGCAGCCCGACACGCTCAACCTGCCCGCAGTCGCCGAGACCCTGATCAAGGAAGGCTTCAAGGTGCTGCCCTATTGCACCGAGGACCTGGTGCTGTGCCGCCGGCTGCTCGACGTCGGCTGCCAGGCGCTGATGCCGTGGGCCGCGCCGATCGGCAC
The DNA here is from genome assembly GCF_044748965.1 of Cupriavidus sp. NPDC089707. Taxonomy (NCBI): domain Bacteria; kingdom Pseudomonadati; phylum Pseudomonadota; class Betaproteobacteria; order Burkholderiales; family Burkholderiaceae; genus Cupriavidus; species Cupriavidus sp. NPDC089707. Next base: position 83,572 of record NZ_JBIVHB010000017.1, on the reverse strand, counting down.
CGGCCGTGGTGCGGTGAATCCGCATGCGATGCGCGTGCTGCGCGAGCGCCTGCCGGATACGCCGCTGATCGTCGATGCCGGCCTGGGCCTGCCGTCGCACGCGGCGCAGGTGCTGGAATGGGGCTACGACGGCGTGCTGCTCAACACCGCGGTGGCGCAGGCCGCCTACCCGGTCAACATGGCGCGCGCGTTCGCGCAGGCGGTGGAAGCGGGCCGGACCGCGTACCTGGCCGGCCCGATGCCCGAGCGCGAAGTGGCGCAGGCCAGCACACCGGTGGTCGGCATGCCGTTCTGGCATGCGCAGGCGGAGCAGCGGGAGCAGCGCGCATGACCCGCCGCCCCGTCCACGTTCCCAGCGACGGCCCGCTGCGCGCGGCAGTGCTTGAGCACTATGGCGAGACCTTCGGCGTCGACGACAAGCCGTGGCAGGCCTGGCGCCTTGAAGATGCGCCCGCGCAGCCCGGTGCGCATGATGTGCTGCTGTCCGACGGCGAAGCCACCGCGGAAGTCATCGCGCGCGTTGCCGCCAGCGGTGCCACGCTGATCGAGACCGACCGTGAAGGCGGCCAGTGGATCGACACGGTGCGCTCGCCCATGGGCACCTGGGTGTTCTCGGTAGCCGCGGACAGCGACCAGCCGCATTCAGCCGCATTCGTCGCAGTGCTGCTGGCGAGCCTGTCGCTGCATTTCCCCGCGCATGACGCGCTGGCGCTGGCGCGCGCCTGGGCGCCGGGCTCGGCCGATTGGCCATCGGATTTCGCGCGTTTCCCGCACGTGCGCCATGCCGCGCTGGTGGCGCCGGAGCAGGCCGTCGAGCCGTTCGCGCCGTGCCCCCCGCTGGGCCTGTACGTGGTGGTGCCGAGCGCCGAATGGATCGAGCGCCTGGCGCCGCTGAACGTGCCGACGGTGCAACTGCGCTTCAAGTCCGACGATCCCGCCGCGGTGCGCGCCGAGATCGCGCGCGCGGCGAGAGCCATGCAGGGCTCGTCGTCGCGCCTGTTCATCAACGACCACTGGCGGGCGGCGCTCGACTACCACGCTGCCAATGACGCGCAGAGCGGCATCTACGGCATCCACCTCGGCCAGGAAGACCTCGATGACGCCGACCTCGACGCGATCCGTGCGTCCGGGCTGCGGCTGGGCGTATCCACGCACGGTTACGCCGAGATGCTGCGCGTCGCGGCGATCCGCCCGAGCTACCTGGCCCTGGGCGCGATCTTCCCGACCACGACCAAGGTGATGCCGACCCAGCCGCAAGGCATGGGCCGCTTCCGCGCGTATGCGAAGCTGATGCAGCCGGTGATCCCGTCGCTGGTCGGCATCGGTGGCGTCAATGCCACGAATATGCGCGAAGTGCTCGCCGTGGGCGTGGGCAGCGCCGCCGTGGTGCGCGCCGTCACCGAGGCCGAAGACGTGCCGGCTGCGGTGGCACACCTCGTCAGCCTGTTCCCGGCCGGCTGAGCGCGCCGTGGCCGCCCCGCGCATTCGCCTGGCAGCGGCGGATGACCTGCCGAGCCTGCCCGGGATCGAGCTGGCCGCGGCGGCGCTGTTCCCGGAGGGCGACCTGCCAGCGCTGCTGCGCCTGGTGAGCACGCCGGAATCTGCGCTGGTGGCCGCGCAGCGCGAAGGGCGGCTGTGGGTGGCCGAGCATGGCGGAGAAGTCGCCGGCTTCGCACTGGCCAGCCGCAATGGCGAATGCGGCTATCTCGATGAAATGGACGTGCATCCGGACCATGGCCGGCGCGGTATCGGGCGCGCGCTGGTCGGGACCGTACAGGGCTGGGCGCGGGCGAGCGGCCTGCGAACGCTGAACCTGACCACGTTCGCGCATTTGCGCTGGAATGCGCCGTTTTATGCCTCGATGGGGTTTCGGCAACTGGACGACAGCGAACTCTGCCCGTTGCTGTCCGAGGCGCTGGCGGCACAGCGCGCCGCCGGATTGCGGCAGCGCGTGGCCATGCGGCAGGCTCTCTGAGCCAGCGGTTTTGCTCCCCTCTCCCCCAGCCCCTCTCCCGCTCGCGGGAGAGGGGAGCGGACCGCACCTGGTGATGCGCACTGAGTCGCCAAGATTTGTGCGACATTCGCCCAGCCGCGGGAGCCGAACCGGACCCCGCCGCTATGATGTTGGGCAGCATTCCCCGCCAACCATCCAGCATCGCCCACCATGTCGACCCAGCTCCCCGAAATCATCCCCGCCGCTCCCGGCACGCCTGAGAAGCCCTATTTCGGCATCGACGTGCCGCTGATGCGCTATTTCGGCCTGCAGCCGGAGCATATGGAAGAGGGCTACTGCCGCACGCGGCTGCCGGCGCACCCGCAACTGGTGAACAGCCGCGGAGACGTGCACGGCGGCACGCTGATGGCAACGCTGGACTTCACGCTGAGCGGCGCGGCACGCTCGCACGCGCCCACGGAAACGGGCGTGATCACCATCGACATGTCGACCCATTTCCTGGCCGCCGCGCGCGGCGAGCTGACGCTGGAGGCGCGCTGCCTGCGCCGCGGCGCGCGCATCGCCTTCTGCGAGGGCGAAGTAAAGGATGCGGCCGGCACCGTGGTGTGCGTGGCGCGCGCCGCGTTCAAGCTGGTGCCGCTGTCCAGCGGCGGCAACTGATTCCTGCCTGAAAACCAGGCCGTTCAGTCCATCTGCCGCTCAACCCAGCGCACGCGGCGCGAAGGCGTGGTTCAGCGGCCCGTTGCCGCTGCCCAGCCGCAATCCCGCGCCGGCCGCAATGGCTTGCGCCACAAAATCCAGCGCCTTGCCCGCCGCATCTTCCAGCGCATCGCCGCGCGCCAGCTGCGAGGCGATCGCTGCAGCCAGCGTGCAGCCGGTGCCGTGCAGGTTGCGGGTTTCGACGCGCGGGTGCGTGAACACGCGCACGGTGCCGTCCTTCAGCATCAGCAAATCGTCCAGCCCGCCGGCGATGCCTGCCGCACCATCGTCTTCCAGGTGGCCGCCCTTGAGCAGCACGGCCGGGCAGCCCATCGCGATCAGGTCGGCGGCGGCCTGCTCCATGTCGGCGCGGCGCGCGATCTTGCGGCCCAGCAGGTAGGAGGCTTCCGGCAGGTTGGGCGTGACCAGCAGCGCGCGCGGGAACAGCAGCCGCACCATGGCCTGCGTGGTGGCGTCGTCGGACAGCGTCGCGCCGGAAGTCGAGATCATCACTGGGTCCACCACCAGCTTGCGGATGCCATGCCGGTCCGCCGCGGCGGCCACGGCCTCGACGATGGCGGCGGTGCCCAGCATGCCGGTCTTGGCCGCGTCCACGCCGATATCGCTGGCTACCGCGTCGATCTGCGCGGCGACCATGTCGGCCGGGATCGCATGCACGCCGGTCACGCCGAGCGTGTTCTGCGCGGTGATCGCGGTGATGGCGCTCATGCCGAAGCAGCCCAGCGCGGAAAAGGTCTTCAGGTCGGCCTGGATGCCGGCGCCGCCGCCGGAATCGGAACCGGCGATGGTCAGGGTGCGGGGTGGCGTTGGGGTCATCTGTGGGGAAATCAAGGAGGGCCGGTGCGCAAGGCGGCCGGGCACGCTACAATACCGCCACTCCGAGGAGCGTTGCAACGGATGCGGTAGGCAAAAAATGCTACCCCATGCATCCGCCAGGCTCGGACTGTCTTCAACGGCGCTCGCTGATCCGTGGTTTCGCACGGAGGCGAGTCGACCTATCCGCCCGCTGCGCATGTGCCGTTGCCATGCCGCCGCCCGATTTCCCGATCTCGTCACCTGCGTGCCACTCTTCACCGGAGTGAATATGAACGCCGTGACCGACCTGAAGCAAGACTATCTCGTCGCCGACATCAACCTGGCCGGCTGGGGCCGCAAGGAAATCGCCATCGCCGAGACCGAGATGCCCGGCCTGATGGCGATCCGCGACGAATTCGCCGCCGCGCAGCCGCTCAAGGGCGCCCGCATTGCCGGCTCGCTGCACATGACGATCCAGACCGCCGTGCTGATCGAGACGCTCGAGGCATTGGGCGCCGACGTGCGTTGGGCTTCGTGCAATATCTACTCGACGCAGGACCACGCCGCCGCCGCCATCGCCGCGGGCGGCACGCCCGTGTTCGCCTTCAAGGGCGAATCGCTGAAGGAATACTGGGACTTCACCCACCGCATCTTCGACTGGGCCCGAAGTGACGATAACCCCAGCGGCACGCCGAACATGATCCTCGACGACGGCGGTGACGCCACGCTGCTGCTGCACCTGGGCGCGCGCGCCGAGAAGGACCAGTCGCTCATCGCCAACCCGGGCAGCGAGGAAGAAACCTACCTGTTCGCCGCGATCAAGGAAAAGCTGGCCCGCGACCCGAGCTGGTACAGCCGCAACCTGGAAGCCATCCGCGGCGTGACCGAGGAAACCACCACCGGCGTGCACCGCCTGTACCAGATGGCTCAAAAGGGTGAGCTCCGTTTTCCGGCGATCAACGTCAACGACTCCGTCACCAAGAGCAAGTTCGACAACCTGTACGGCTGCCGCGAGTCGCTGGTGGACGGCATCAAGCGCGCCACTGACGTGATGATCGCCGGCAAGATCGCCATCGTGGCCGGCTACGGCGACGTGGGCAAGGGCAGCGCTCAGGCGCTGCGCGCCCTCTCGGCGCAGGTGTGGGTCACCGAGATCGACCCGATCTGCGCGCTGCAGGCCGCGATGGAAGGCTATCGCGTGGTGACCATGGACTACGCCGCCGAGCATGGCGATATCTTCGTCACCTGCACCGGCAACTACCATGTCATCACGCATGACCACATGGCCCGGATGAAGGACCAGGCCATCGTCTGCAATATCGGCCACTTCGACAACGAGATCGACATTGCCTCGATCGAGAAGTACGAGTGGGACGAGATCAAGCCGCAGGTCGACCACGTCAAGTTCCCCGACGGCAAGAAGCTGATCATCCTGGCCAAGGGCCGCCTGGTGAACCTGGGCTGTGCTACCGGCCACCCGTCGTACGTGATGAGCAGCTCGTTCGCCAACCAGACCATCGCGCAGATCGAACTCTGGCAAGAGCGCGACAGCGGCAAGTACCCGGTCGGCGTCTACACGCTGCCCAAGCACCTGGACGAGAAGGTCGCGCGCCTGCAGCTGCGCAAGCTGAACGCGCAGCTGACCGAGCTGACCGAGCAGCAGGCCGCGTATATCGGCGTGAAGAAGGAAGGCCCGTACAAGGCGGATCACTACCGCTATTGATTTCGCTGGCCGGCAGGACTCCCCTCTCCCGCGTGCGGGAGAGGGGCAGGGGGAGAGGGCGGGAGCCTCAACGAAGTCCGGCGCCTCGCATCGAGATGCGCCGGCCCTCTCCCCCCGACCCCTCTCCCATAAATGGGAGAGGGGAGCAACCACGCCATCGAAGCCAACCAAGGAACCGTCATGAGACTGCTGGTCGTCTGGATCATCAACGCTGTCGCGCTGTTCGTGCTGCCATACATCATCCCGTCGATCCACATCAAGAGCTTCGGCTCGGCGATGCTGGCGGCGCTGGTGCTGGGCCTGGTCAACACGCTGATCCGGCCGATCCTGGTGATCCTGACCCTGCCGGTCACCCTGCTGACGCTGGGGCTGTTTATCTTCGTCATCAACGCGCTGCTGTTCCTGTTTGTCGGCAACCTGCTGTCGGGCTTCACGGTCGGCGGTTTCTGGGCGGCCTTGCTGGGCTCCATCCTGTACAGCGTGATCTCGTGGCTGCTGTCCAGCCTGCTGCTGGGCAACCGCGACGACTGACCTTATTTCGCGCGCCGCGGCAACGCGGCGCGCCACCATCATGCAAGACCGTTACTTCAGCTTTGAATTCTTCCCGCCCAAGACGGCGGAGGGCCTGGAGAAGCTGCGCAATACGCGCGCGCAGCTGGCTACGCTCAAGCCCAAGTACATCTCGGTGACCTTCGGTGCCGGCGGCACCACGCAGCAGGGCACGCTCGACACCGTGCTGGAGATCCAGCGCGAAGGCATCGAAGCCGCGCCGCACCTGTCGTGCGTGGGCTCGTCGCGCGAGAGCATCCGCGACATCCTGAAGAAATACCGCGAGGGCGGCATCCGCCATATCGTGGCGTTGCGCGGCGACCTGCCGTCCGGCATGGGCGAGATCGGCGAATTCCGCTTTGCCAATGAACTGGTCGAGTTCATCCGGGCCGAGACCGGCGACTGGTTCAATATCGAGGTGGCGGCGTACCCGGAATACCACCCCCAGGCGAAATCGCCGCGCCACGACCTGGAGAACTTCGTGCGCAAGGTCAGGGCCGGCGCCAACTCCGCGATCACCCAGTACTTCTTCAATGCGGACGCCTACTTCCGCTTTGTCGACGATGTACGCGCCATGGGGGTGGATGTGCCCATCGTGCCGGGCATCATGCCGATCACCAACTGCTCGCAGCTGATGCGTTTCTCCGAGACCTGCGGCGCCGAAGTGCCGCGCTGGGTGGCCAAGCGGCTGGAGAGCTTCGGCGACGACCGCGAATCGATCCGCGCCTTCGGTCTCGACGTGGTCACCGCGCTGTGCGAGCGGCTGCTGGCCGCGGGCGTGCCGGGGCTGCATTTCTACACCCTCAACGCTGCCGGCGCGACCAAGGCGATCTGGCAGCGGCTGAAGCTGTAAGCGCCATGGCCGCGCGCCGCCCCGATCCCTTCGTCGAACACCTGCTCGAGCTGATGGGGCCGCTGGCGGCGCGCATCGGGCCGATGACGGCCAGGCGCATGTTTGGCGGGCATGGGCTGTTCTATGACGGGCTGATGTTCGCGCTGGTGTCTGGCGGCACGTGCTACCTGAAGGCGGATGACGCCACGCGCGGCAAGTTCGACGCCGAGGGCAGCGAGCCCTTCCGCTACCAGTCCGCGAAGCGCGAGGTCACCATGCGCCACTACCTCAGCCTGCCGCCCGCCGCACTGGAATCGCCGGCGGCGATGACGCCGTGGGCGAAGCTGGCGGTGGAAGCGGCGCTGCGGCTGGGGAATGCGGGCTGACTGTTTGCTCCCCTCTCCCGCGCGCGGGAGAGGGGGCCGGGGGAGAGGGCAGGAGCTTCTACGATGTGAATCGATGCTGGCTGCGTCGAGCGTCGGCCCTCTCCATCTCTCCCGCAAGCGGGCGAGGGGAGCTTGCTGAGGGCGTAGGCATCCAGCTTCATCCTTTGACCGACAGGACAGCCACGCCTTCCACAATCGGTGCCATACTCGCCTTCATGGTCACCGCCACCTTCCGCTTCTACGAGGAACTGAACGATTTCCTCGCGCCGGACCAGCGCCGGCGTGACCTGCTTTGCGCGTGCGCGCGCGCCGCGACCGTCAAGCACATGATCGAGGCGCTCGGCGTCCCCCACACCGAGGTCGAGCTGATCCTGGTCAACGGCGAATCCTCCGGTTTCGAGCGCCAGTTGCAGGACGGCGACCGGGTCTCGGTCTACCCCAAGTTCGAATGCCTCGACGTCACGCCGCTGCTGCGCGTGCGCGAATACCCGCTGCGCGTGATGCATTTCGTTGCCGACGCGCATTTGGGCGGGCTGGCGCACCTGCTGCGCATGACCGGCTTCGACACCCTCTACGACAACCACTTCGAAGACAGCGAGATCGAACGCATTGCGGTCGACGAAGGCCGCATCGTGCTGACGCGCGACCGCGAACTGCTCAAGCGCCGCGGCATCACGCATGGCTGCTATGTGCGCGCGCTCAAGCCGCGCCAGCAAGTGCGCGAGATCTTCGCGCGGCTGGACCTGGCGCGCAGCGCGCGGCCGTTCTCGCTGTGCCTGGACTGCAATGTGCCGCTGCACGCGCTGGATGTGGCTGAGGCGGTGGGGCGGGTGCCAGACGGCGTGCTCGAGCGCCACCGCAGCTTCGTCACCTGCGACCAGTGCCGGCGGGTGTTCTGGGAGGGCTCGCACTGGCGCTGCATGCGCGCACTGGTGGACGAGCTGGTGCAGGCCGGCTGAGCTCAAGCTTTGCACGCCCCCTGCCGTCCCTCTTTCTGGCTAGAACGCCCCGACCTCGGTCACGATCCAGTCCATCGCCACATCATGCGGCTGCGCGGGCAGTGCGATGCGGCATGCTTCATAGCCGATGCCGATCGCCACGGGCCGCTGCGCCATCGCCGCCAGCGTGCGGTCGTAGAAGCCGCCGCCGTAGCCCAGGCGGAACTTGTCCGGGCTGAAGCCGACACAGGGAATGACCAGCGCGTCGGGCGTCACGGCCTCAGTGCCGTCGGGCACCGGGATGCCATAGTGGCCCTTGGCCATCGGCGTGTCCGGCGCCCACAGGTGGAAGTCCAGCGGTGCGCCGGGCCGGCTTACCGCCGGCAGCGCGGCCTGGCGCCCCGGCACCGCCGCGAGCCATTGCGCAACCGCATCGCGCGCGTCGAACTCCTGCTGGATCGGCCAGTAGAAGCCAAGGCAGCGCACGGCCAGCCCGGCCAACAGCTCGGACAGCGCGGCGGCGATGCGTGCATCGGCATCGTTGCGCGCGGGCAGGGCGGCACGCAAGGACAGCAGGCGCGCGCGCTGCGCGCGGCGGTCTTCGCCGGGGTCGGGAAGCGAGGTGGCGGCCGAGGTGGCGGAACTTGAAGACATGGCGTGGGATAATGCCCGCGTCCGAACCAACACGGACGGCGGAAGCTGCTGCGGCCCTGGCGATGCAAGGCGGGCTCCGGCGCCGCCGTCATCGACAAGGAAGCAAAGAATGCTGAAGGGAGTATATCTGCAGCGTGCAGGGCGGGCCGCCTGGATCGCCATGGCATGTGCACTGCTTGTCACGCCGGTCCATGCGCAGAAGCGCCCGCAGGCGCCTGTGCGCCAGCAGCAGCCGGCGGTGATCCCGAGCGATCCGGACGAGGCCTTCGCCGCGTTGCGCGAAGCGGCGCGCAAGAACGATGTCGAGCGCGCCTACGCGATCTCGGCCACCCTGGTCGACTACCCGATCCCGTCGTACGTCGAGTACTTCCGCATCAAGCCGCAGATGTTCGACACCAGCGGCCTGGCGCGCATCGATGCGCCCGACGACCAGGCGCGCGCCTTCCTGCAGCGCTACAAGGGCCAGGCCATCGCCGACCGCATGCGCAACGACTGGCTGCTGGTGCTGGGCAAGAAGCGCGACTGGGCCAACTTCGATGCCGAGTACCCGCAGTTCGCGCTCAAGGACGACACCCAGGTCGAATGCTATGCGCTGCTGTCGCGCGCGCTCAAGGGGCAGAACGTCGCCGCCGAGTCGCGCCAGGCGCTGAGCGATCCGCGCTACTACGGCGAAGGCTGCGTCGACCTGATCGGCTACCTGGTGCAAAGCCAGCAGATCCAGCGCAGCGATGCCGCCTTCCAGGCGCGGCTGGCGCTGGAGCAGAACTACCTCACGCTGGCCGGCAAGATCGCCGCGCTGCTGCCCGATGCGCGCATCGACGGCGACACGCTCGCCACCATCGTCAAGATGGCGCGCACCGATCCCACCCAGGCGGCCGCCTACCTGGGCACCGCGCAGGGTTCGCTGTCGCGCGACGAGCAGGGCGCGGCCTGGGGCGTGATCGGCCAGTTCGCGGCCAAGAAGCTGCTGCCGGAAGCGGCCAACTACTACCGCCGCCAGATGGACCTGGGCGGCAACCAGTGGCTGTCCGACGACACTCAGGAATGGCGCGTGCGTGCCGCGCTGCGCCAGGGCGACTGGAAGCAGGTGCGCCAGGCGGTCGAGCTGATGCGTCCCGAGCTGCGCGCCAAGGACCCGGCGTGGCTCTACTGGTACGGCCGTGCGCTCAAGGCCGAGGGCCGCGATACCGAGGCGCAGCAGAACTTCCAGCAGATCGCTGGCCAGTTCAACTTCTATGGCCAGCTCGCCAGCGAAGAACTGGGCAACCGCATCACGCTGCCCGCGCGCACCACCGTCAGCGATGCCGAAGCCAATGCCATGCGGTCACGCGCCGGCTTCCAGCGCGCGCAGAAGTTCTATGCGATGAACATGCGCTTCGAGGGCACCCGCGAATGGAACTGGGAGCTGCGCGGCATGAACGACCGCGAGCTGCTCGCCGCGGCGGAGTACGCGCGCCGTCTCGAATTGCTCGACCGCACCGTCAACACCGCCGACCGTACCCGCAACGAGCATGACTTCACGCTGCGCTTCCTGATGCCGTACCGCGACATCATGCAGCGCGCGACCGACGATGTCGGGCTCGACATGGCGTGGGTCTACGGCCTGATCCGGCAGGAATCGCGCTTCATCATGAACGCGCGCTCGTCCGCCGGCGCGCATGGCCTGATGCAGGTGATGCCGGCGACGGCCAAGTACGTGGCGCGCAAGATCGGCATGAACGATTACTCGCCGCAGATGATGGGCGATCCCAACATCAACATCCTGCTTGGCACCAATTACCTGAACATGGTGCTGACCGACCTGGACAGTTCCTGGACGCTGGCGTCGGCCGCGTACAACGCCGGTCCGGGCCGGCCGAAGGCCTGGCGCAGCACGCTGGCGCAGCCGGTGGAAGGCGCGATCTTTGCAGAGACCATCCCGTTCACGGAAACGCGCGGCTATGTGAAGAATGTGCTTTCCAACGCCACGTACTATGCTGCATTGATGAGTGGCCGTCCGCAGTCGCTGAAATCGCGCCTGGGCACGGTCGCGCCGTCGCCGGTGACCACCACCAGCCTGCCCTGACGGGTACCCGACGGGACGGGCCGCTGGTGTGCAGTGCCGGGCGCGTTGCGGCGGCCCGGCTGGCGCAATGCGCCGCGACGTGCAGTTCACTTTGCACGGAGGCATCATGCAGACCAGCAACGTCCTCGTCATCGGTGGCGCCGGCTTTATCGGCAGCCACCTTGTCTCGCGCCTGGCCGGCGCCGCCTCGGCCTCGGGTGCGCCGCTGGAACCGGGCAGCAATCCCGATTCGCCCATCGCCCCCGACCGCATCGTGGTCGGCACCCGCAACGTCGAGCACGCGCAGCACCTGCTGCTTCTGCCGCGCGTCGAGGTAGTGGAACTGGGGCTGGCCGACAATGCCGCGCTCGATGACGCCATCGGCTCGCTCGGGGTCGACGGTATCGTCGTCAACCTGGTTGGCGTGCTGCACGGCGAGCGTGCCGATCCCTACGGCGAGGCCTTTGCCAGCGCCCACGTGGAAATGGTGCGCCAGATCGTGGCTTCGTGCCTGTCCACCGGCGTGCGCCGGCTGTTGCATATGAGTGCGCTCGGCGCCGACAGCCAGGGGCCGTCGATGTACCTGCGCAGCAAGGGCGACGGCGAGCGCATCGTGCGCGCCAGCGGGCTGGACTGGACCATTTTCCGGCCGTCGGTGGTGTTCGGCCCCGACGATCATTTCCTCAACCTGTTCGCGCAGATGCAGCAGATGGCGCCCATCGTGCCGCTGGCCTGCGCGCAGGCGCGTTTCCAGCCGGTGTTCGTGCAGGATGTAGTGCAGGCCTTCCTCAATGCCATGGTCAACCCGGCCACCATCGGCCGTGGCTATGAACTGGGCGGCCCGCAGGTCTATACGCTGGAAGAGCTGGTGCGCTTCGCAGGCCGCGCGTCCGGCCATCCGCGCCCGGTGATCGCGCTGCCGGACGCGCTGGCGCGGGTGCAGGCGACGATCATGGAACACCTGCCGGGCGATCCGCTGCTGTCGCGCGACAACCTCGACTCGATGCAGCTGGACAATGTTCTCGAGCATCCAGTCGCGCCGGAGCTGGACCTGCACCCCGCCAGCCTGGAATCAGTGATGACCGACGCACTGGCCGGGCGTAACCGCGATGCCGCGCTGACGTCGATGCGCGCCAGCGTGCACCGCTGAAGGGCGGCGAGTCTGGGCCGCGGGGTGGCCTATGTGACCCATTTTCGGATCGTTTGCGAGAGCAATTCACTTTGAGGCAGGCTGGCGCGCTGGCAAAATGACCGGTCCGGCGCACCGGCGCCGTCTCCCTTCGCCTCCTCCCCCAAGGACCTACGATGAAGCTCGTCATCGGCAACAAGAATTATTCCTCCTGGTCGCTGCGCCCCTGGCTGCTGATGCGCCAGGCCGGCATCGAATTCGAAGAGGTACAGGTGCGCCTGTTCACCGGCAGCTTCGCCGCCGAGATCGCGCGCTATTCGCCGGCCGGCAAGGTACCGGCGCTGGTCGATGGCGACGTCACCGTGTGGGACTCGCTGGCGATCGCCGAATACGTGGCCGAGCGCTTCCCGGAAAAGACGCTGTGGCCGGCGGATCGCGCCGAGCGTGCGGTGGCGCGCGCCATCTGCGCCGAGATGCATTCGGGCTTTGGCAACCTGCGCAGCCAGTTGCCGATGAACGTGACCGCGGTGCTGCCCGGACGCGGCTGGAACGTGGCCGTACAGCGCGACGTCGACCGCATCGCCGCGATCTGGGGCGGGCTGCGCCAGCAGCATGGCGCGCGCGGGCCGTTCCTGTTTGGCGAATTCACCGTGGCCGACGCCTTTTTCGCGCCGGTGGTGAGCCGCTTTGCCACCTACGGCATCCACCTGCCGGAAGACGCCAAGGCCTATGCCGACTTCATGCTGGCGCTGCCGTCGATGCAGGAATGGATCGCCGCCGCGCGCGAGGAGCGCGATTTCCTGGCCGACGACGAGCCCTACCGCGTATCTCCCGACCGGCCCGACGCGATCATCGTCAATCACTGAGCAATCCTGCCGGCGCCGGGCATTTGCCCGGCGCCGGCCTCAGAAGAGGCCACAACGATGCAGGTGTATGCCGTCGGCGGCGCGATCCGCGACGAACTGCTGGGCAAGCCCAGCCAGGACCGCGACTACGTAGTCGTCGGCGCGACCCCGCACGAGATGGAAGCCGCGGGCTATCGTCCCGTCGGCAAGGATTTCCCGGTCTTCCTGCACCCGCGCACCCATGAGGAATACGCGCTGGCGCGCACCGAACGCAAGACCGCGATGGGCTACAAGGGCTTCGCCTTCTACTGCGAGCCCGATGTCACGCTGGAAGACGACCTGGTCCGGCGCGACCTGACCATCAATGCGATGGCGCGCGAGGTCGATGCCGACGGCAACCTGGTCGGCCCTGTGATCGACCCGCACGGCGGCCAGCGGGACCTGCGGGCCCGCCTGTTCCGCCACGTTTCCGATGCCTTCGCCGAAGACCCGGTGCGAATCCTGCGGCTGGCGCGCTTCGCCGCGCGCTTCCACGGATTCACCGTCGCCGCCGAGACCCAGCGCCTGATGCGCGAGATGGTGACTGCCGGCGAGGTCGATGCGCTGGTGCCCGAGCGCGTCTGGCAGGAGCTGGCGCGCGGCCTGATGGAGGCGCACCCGTCACGGATGTTCGAGGTGCTGCGCGAATGCGGCGCGCTGGCGCGGCTGCTGCCCGAGCTTGACCGCCTGTGGGGCGTGCCGCAGCGTGCCGACTTCCATCCCGAGGTCGATACCGGGGTGCACGTGATGATGGTGATCGACACCGCCGCCGCGATGGGCGCGCCATTGCCGGTGCGCTTTGCCGCGCTGGCGCACGACCTGGGCAAGGGCACCACGCCCGAAGACGTGCTGCCGCGCCATACCGGCCATGAGATGCGCAGCGTCAAGCTGCTGGAAGAGGTTTGCGCGCGGCTGCGCGTGCCCAACGACTGCCGCGACCTGGCGCTGGTGGTGGCGCGCGAGCACGGCAATATCCATCGTTCGCTGGAATTCAGCGCTGCCGCGGTGGTGCGGCTGCTCGAACGCTGCGACGCGCTGCGCAAGCCCGACCGCTTCGCGCTGGCGCTGCAGGCGTGCGAGGCCGACAAGCGCGGCCGCAAGGGCTTCGAGCACAGCGACTATCCGCAGGCCGCGCGGATGCTGGCGGCGCGCGAAGCCGCGGCCGGTGTCGATGCCGGCGCAATCGCGCGTGCCTGCGCGGACGACGTGGGACAGATCAAGGACCGCGTCCATGCGGCCCGCGTCGCGGCCGTGGCGCAGCGGCTGGGCGAGCACGCGTCGGAGTGAGACGCTGGACTGAGACGTTGTTGCGGCCGTTCCTACAAGAGCTTGCCGATCACCAGCGCCACCAGCGACAGCAAGATCGTCGACGCAAACGGCAGCACGAATTCGCGCCCGAACACGCGGAAGCGCACGTCCCCCGGCAGCCGTCCCAGCCCGATCTTCTGCAGCCATGGCAGCGCCGCGGACAGGATGATCACGCTCAGAAAGATGGTGAGGGTCCAGCGCAGCATGGGCGTTCCCGTGGCTTACAGGGTATGGCAGCGGTCGCCGCGGGCGAACCCGGCCAGCGGCTCGCTCTGGTCCGTGCCGTCGTCGAGGCCCCGCGTCAGCGCGATGACCTTGAACAGCTCGCCCATTTCCGCTTCGGACAACAGCTTCTGCACGGCGTTGGCCTGCGGCAGGAAGGCGCGCGCGTCGGACGGGTCCAGCCCCATCAGCAGCTCGGTGATGCCGGCGTTCATCAGGAAGCGCGCTTGCGAAGCAAAGCCCGAGATCGTCAGCCCCGCTTCCACCGCGGCGGCGGCGATGCCGCTGAAATTGACGTGCGCGGTGATGTCCTGCAGGCCCGGATAGAGGAACGGGTCCGGGTGCGCATGATGCCGGTAGTGGCACATCAGCGTGCCGCCGGCGCGCTGCGGATGGTAGTACTCGGCGGCGGGGAAGCCGTAGTCGATGAAGAAGGCGGTGCCGCGCGCCAGCATCGCGCCGACGGCACGCGTGAAGCCCTCGGCTTCGGCGTGAGTCTCGGTGACGAGGTCATGCTCGCCGGGGATGTTGCGCAGCATCGTCGGCACGTCGGCATTGGCGAGCACGCGGTCCTCGAAGCGGAACGCGGCGGCCGCGCCGGGTTCGGTTCGCGCCACGCCGCGCTCGTGCCAGCGGCCGTCAACGCGTGCGTAGAGCTGCACCGGCATCGCATCGAGCACCTCGTTGCCGACGATGATGCCCTCGAAGCTGTCGGGCAGCGCATCCAGCCAGCGCACGCGCGCAGCCAGGTGCGGGGCGCGCTGCGCCAGCGTTTCCTGCTGGCGCGCGCGCAGTTCCCCGGACAGTTCGACGATCGCGTATTCCTGCGGCAACTTGCCTTCCTGTTCCAGGCCCAGCAGCAAGTCCGCCGCCAGGCGGCCGGTGCCCGCGCCGAACTCCATCAATCGTGGCAGGCCTTGCGCAACCAGCGGCGCGAACTGGCGCGCCAGCGTGCGTGCGAAGAACGGACTCAGTTCCGGCGCGGTGATGAAGTCGCTGCCATCGCGGGCATCGCGCCCGAACTTGGCCGAGCCGCCGCTGTAGTAGCCCAGGCCGGGCGCATACAGCGCCAGCGCCATATAGCGGTCGAAGCCGATCCAGCCGCCGGCCGCATCGATCGATTCGCCAATACGGGCCGTAAGGGTATCGGAAGCGGCCTGCGCGTCGGCGGGGGGAAGGGGTAAACTAGCGGCTTTCTGCATCCCGCGATTGTAGCAATGCCCGCATCCGATACTTCGGCACCCGCTGCCGCCAATCCTGCCGCCGGTGCCGCCGCAGCCGCCGGCACTGCCGCCGCCCAGACCGCTGCCCAGACCGCTGCCCGCGGCGTCGCCCTCGTCACCGGCGGCGCGCGCCGCCTGGGCCGCGCCATTGCGCTGGAGCTGGCCACGCAGGGCTGGGACGTGGCCGTGCACTGTCACCGCTCGGTGGACGAGGCCGAGGCGCTGGCGGTCAGGATCCGCGCGCTCGGCCGCCGTGCCGCGGTGCTGCGCGCCGACCTCGCCGACGAAGCCGCCACCGGCCGCCTGATCGCTGACTGCATCGCCGCGCTGGGCTTGCCGACCTGCCTGGTCAACAACGCCTCGCTGTTCCAGTACGACGTGGCGACCAGTTTCTCGTATGCGTCGCTCGATACGCATATGCGCACCAATGTGGCGGCGCCGCTGCTGCTGGCGCGCGAGATGCACAAGGCGCTGGCCGCCGCAGACCCGGGCGGCGACAAAGACAAGGCCGCCGAACCGCGCGGCGTGGTGATCAACCTGCTCGACCAGAAGCTGGACAACCTGAATCCCGATTTCCTGTCGTACACGCTGTCCAAGGCCGCGCTGCAGACCGCCACGGTGCAGCTGGCGCAGGCGCTGGCACCGCGCATCCGCGTGGTCGGCGTCGCGCCGGGCATCACGCTGGTGTCGGGCGAGCAGTCGGAGCAGAGCTTCCGCCGTGCGCATCGCGTGACGCCGTTGGGCCAGTCGTCGACACCCGAGGATATCGCCCAGGCGGTGGCTTACCTGGCGCAGGCACGCGCCGTCACCGGCACCACGCTGTACGTGGACGGTGGCCAGCACCTGATGCCGCTGTCGCGCGACGTGATGTTCCTGACCGAGTAAGCTGGCGCTGAGAACCCATTTCACAATGGGTTCTTATATACCAGTCAGCCGGCAAACCGTATGATGTGCCGCGCCCGCCGGGCGCGGCTGCCCGTTTTTCGCGGCCTTTTTACCCCGCTTTTTTGCCCTTCTCTCCAGCCATGACCATGCTCGCCGCTCTTTCCCACCCCAGCCTGCAGGACTGCCGACGCATGTTCCTGCGCAACTATGAAGTGCAGATCAATATCGGCGTGCATGAGTTCGAGAAGAAGGGCGAGCAGCGCGTGCTGATCAATATCGACCTGTTCGTGCCGCTGGAAGAATGCACGCCGCAGGCCGACAAGCTCGACGAAGTGGTCGACTACGACTTCATGCGCAATACCGTGGCCGAGCGCATGGCGCAGGGCCACGTCCACCTGCAGGAAACGCTGTGCGACGACGTCGCGCGCGCCATGCTCAAGCATCCCAAGGTGCGCGCCGTGCGCGTGTCGACCGAGAAGCCCGACGTGTACCCGGATTGCGATTCCGTTGGCGTCGAGGTGTTCCACATCAAGCAGAGCGCCTGACTTGGCATTTGCCCCGCGCCTGCAGCGTGCGGGCGCCTAAAGTAAAATGTTGCCCCTTCGCGCGCTGCCGGCCATTCCATCCGGCAGGCGCCATGCAACAGGATGCTCCATGAGCCACTCGAACAATTTCTACCGCCTCGAGACGAGGCTGCAATCGCAAACCGGCAAGGCCATCGGCGACTTCGGCATGATCGAGGACGGCGACACCGTGCTCGTCTGCATGAGTGGCGGCAAGGACTCGTACACCATGCTGTCGGTCCTGATGGCGCTGCAGAAGCGCGCGCCCATCAAGTTCAGGCTGATCGCGATGAACCTGGATCAGAAGCAGCCGGGTTTTCCGGAGCACGTGCTGCCCGAATACCTGAAGTCCGTAGGCGTGGAATACCTGATTGTCGAGGCGGACACCTACTCGATCGTCAAGGAGAAGGTGCCTGAGGGCAAGACCACCTGCTCGCTATGCTCGCGCCTGCGCCGCGGCGTGATCTACCGCACCGCCAAGGAGCTGGGCGCCAACAAGATCGCGCTGGGCCACCACCGCGACGATATCGTCAACACCTTCTTCCTGAACATGTTCTTCGGCGGCAAGATGAAGGCCATGCCGCCCAAGCTGGCCACCGACGATGGCGCGCATATCGTGATCCGCCCGCTGGCGTACTGCTCGGAGAAGGACATTGCGTCGTACGCACGCGCGATGGAGTTCCCGATCATCCCGTGCAACCTGTGCGGCTCGCAGGAGAACCTGCAGCGCAAGAAGGTCAGCGAGATGCTGCAGGAGTGGGAGCGGCAGAACCCGGGCCGCATCGACAATATCTTCTCGGCATTGCGCAACGTGGTGCCGTCGCACCTGGCCGATACCGAGCTGTTCCCGTTCACGGGGCTGGCTACCGGGCTGGCCAAGGTGGACGAGGCTTCGCTGTTCGGTGAGACCACCTTCCAGCAGCAGCCGCTGGTGTTCGCGGGCAGCATGGAAGAGAACCGGATGGAGTTCGTGCGCTTCGAGCGCCCGCCGGCGTCCGCGCCCGGGGCGGAGCAGGCCGGCGCGCCGCAGTAACTGCCGCCACAATGCAACATGCCCGCGCGAGCGGGCATGTTGCATTGTGGGTGGTCGAAGCTCAGTTCGCTGCCGCCGACTGCACTGGGGCGTGCGCCTTCTCTCGCATCAGCGCGTTGGTATCGTCGATCCACTTCCGGAACCGATCCTGCGCATGCGCCTTCTGCTGCGGCGTGGTCATGTTGGCGATCGCCACGGTCAGCGCAATGCCGGCATTGTTGCTGGCATCGTGGCTCACGGCATGCTTGCCCGGCGGGTTCTGCCAGTATTCGCGGAAGCGCCGCAGCACGTCCATCACCTGCGGCTTGGACGGCTGCGTGGCTTGCACGTAGCGCACCATCTTGAGCCATTCCTGCTGCCGCGCCACCCGCTCGGCGTAACGCGACTCGGCGTTCTGGGCCACGGGCGCCACCGCCGCACGGATCTGCTTTTCCTGCTCGCCGGAGAAATCGCCATAGACCAGCCGGGCGTAGTCCATCACCTTGTCAAAGCGGGCGTCGATCCGCTCGGCCGGGTTAGGGTTCAGGAATTTCTTGCGGTACTTGGCGTTGCCCTCGGCGAATTTCTTCTCCATGCGGGCGATCTGGTCGGGCGTCAGCGTCAGCAGCAGGTCGGCCATGTCGGGCATGGCCTGCTCGTAGGAGCGGCGCGCCAGTTGCTGCGAGGCGTCCTGGAAGTGCTCGACCATGGCCGGCGTCACCGGCTGGCGGACCTCGGCCTTGGCCTGCTGAAGCAGGCCCGAGATCTCAGGCAGCTGCGACTTGCGGTGCCAGGCGAAGAAGCGCGCGATTGCTTCGCGCGTGACCGGTTCCTGGTCCGAGGTGACATCGACATAATTGTCGATCCACCAGTAGGCCAGCCGATCACCCTGCTGGTACCCGAGTTTCATCGCGTTGCATGCGCACAGCGCCGCAGCGCTGAAAATCACCAAAATCCGCCGTGCCCAACGATTGTGAAATTCGGAAACAGCGCGGCGTTGCGCAGAAATCGCCATGTTAAAATCGGCGCGCATTGCAGCCGGGCCGCTTTGATCGTCGCCAGCCCAAGACTGGCAAGGGTTTGCGGGATTCCGCACCGACCGGGACCGGGCCTGCAGCCAAGCTGGGTAGTGAAGTCCGCGAATCACCCGGTTGGCGCTTTCCAGAATATTTTCGGACACACTCACTTAGGGGTCTCCTTGTGAATATCGTCATTCTCGCCGCGGGCATGGGCAAGCGAATGGTTTCCGATTTGCCCAAGGTACTGCACCCGGTTGCCGGGCGGCCCATGCTGGCGCACGTCCTGGATACGGCTCGCGCACTGTCGCCGTCGCGGCTGGTGGTCGTTGTCGGGCACGGCGCCGAGCATGTGCGCGAGGCAGTCGCTGCCGACGATGTCGCCTTCGCCGAACAGGCACAACAGCTTGGCACGGGCCATGCGGTGATGCAGGCACTTCCATTGTTGGACGACAGCCAGCCCACATTGGTTCTGTACGGTGACGTGCCGCTCACGACCGCTGCCACGCTGAAGGCACTGGTGGCCGAGGCAGGCACCGAGCGCTTTGGCGTGCTGACGGTCGAAATGCCAGATCCCGCCGGCTATGGCCGTATCGTACGCGACGCGGCGGGCAGCATCGTCCGCATCGTCGAGCAAAAGGATGCCAGCGAGGCCGTCAAGGCCATCCGCGAGATCAATACCGGCATTATCGTGTGCCCAACAGGCCACCTTCGGCGCTGGCTTTCGACGCTCGGCAACGACAATGCCCAGGGCGAGTACTACCTGACCGACACGGTCGAGCGCGCCGCGACGGAAGGGGTCGAGATCGTCTCGGCGCAGCCGGCGGCGATCTGGGAGACGCTCGGGGTCAACAGCAAGCTGCAGCTCGCTGAAGTCGAACGCATCCACCAGGGCAACCAGGCCCGCCGCCTGCTCGAAGCCGGCGTGACGCTGCTGGATCCGGCGCGCATCGATGTGCGTGGCGAGCTGACCTGCGGGCGCGATGTCACCATTGATGTCGGCTGCGTGTTTGAAGGCCGCGTGCACCTGGAAGACGGCGCCAGCATCGGCGCCCATTGCGTGATCCGCAACAGCACCGTGGGTGCCGGCGCGCAGTTGCACCCGTTCTGCCATGTCGACAGTGCCAGAATCGGCCCTGCCGGCCGCATTGGGCCGTACGCGCGGCTGCGCCCGGGCACCGAATTGGGCGAAGATGTGCATATCGGCAACTTCGTCGAGGTCAAGAATGCCCAGGTGGCCGCGCACAGCAAAGCCAATCACCTTGCATATGTTGGAGACGCCACAGTGGGTTCGCGCGTCAATATTGGCGCCGGCACGATCACCTGCAACTATGACGGTGTGAACAAGCACCGTACGGTGATCGAGGACGACGTCTTTATCGGCTCCGATACGCAACTGGTGGCGCCGGTGACGGTACGCCGCGGCGCCACGCTGGGGGCGGGCACCACGCTGACCAAGGAAGCGCCTGCGGACAAGCTGACGCTGTCTCGCGCCAAGCAGATGACCATCGACGCCTGGCAGCGTCCGGTCAAGCAGCCGAAAAGGTAATCGTCAGGGCCGCCGCGTGAGCGGCCATGGAAAGCGCAGGCCCGGCCCGGGCGGCGCGATGGATTGGATTGGGCGCCGCAGTGGGCGCCAGCAACGGGGGTTCAGCATGTGTGGCATTGTCGGCGCGGTCTCGACGCGCAATATCGTTCCGGTCCTGATCGAGGGGCTACGCCGCCTGGAATACCGCGGCTATGACTCGTGCGGCGTCGCGGTCGTGCGCGACGATGCGGTCGAGCGCGCCCGCACCGTATCGCGCGTGGCCGACCTGGATGCGCAGACGCAGGCCTCGGGCCTGTCCGGCTTCACCGGCGTGGCGCATACGCGCTGGGCCACTCATGGCAAGCCCGATACCGTCAACGCCCACCCTCACCTGTCGGGCGAGACCATCGCGCTGGTGCATAACGGCATCATCGAGAACTACGAGCCGCTGCGCGAGGAACTGCGCGCGGTCGGCTACGGCTTCGAGTCGCAGACCGACACCGAAGTCGTCGCGCACCTGATCCACCAGGCCTATACCTATCCCAGCAGCGCCACCCGCGGCGACCTGTTCGACTCGGTGCGCGCCGTCACCAAGCGCCTGCACGGCGCCTACGCCATCGCCGTGTTCGCCAAGGACCAGCCCGGCGTGGTGGTCGGCGCCCGCGCCGGCTCGCCGCTGGTGGTGGCGCTGGGCGAGAACGAGGCCTTCCTCGCGTCCGACGCGCTTGCCGTGGCCGGCACCGCGAACCGCATCATCTACCTTGAAGAGGGCGATGTGGTCGAGATCTCGCTCGACGGCGTCGTCATCCATGACGCGCAAGACCATCCGGTCGAGCGTGAAGCACGCCTGGTCGAGGCCCACGCCGCATCCGTCGAGCTGGGCCCGTACCGCCACTTCATGCAGAAGGAAATCTTCGAGCAGCCGCGCGCCCTGGGCGACACGCTGGAAGGCGTGGAAAGCATCACGCCGGCGCTGTTCGGCGACAACGCCGCCGAGGTCTTCGCCGGCATCGACAACGTGCTGATCCTGGCCTGCGGCACCAGCTACTATTCCGGCTGCACCGCCAAGTACTGGCTCGAAAGCATCGCCAAGATCCCGACCCAGGTCGAGGTCGCCAGCGAATACCGCTACCGCGACACCGTGCCCAACCCGCGCGCGCTGGTGGTGGTGATCTCGCAGTCGGGCGAAACCGCCGACACCATGGCTGCGCTGCGCCACGCGCGCGCGCTGGGCCATGTGCACACGCTGGCGGTCTGCAACGTCGCCACCAGCGCCATGGTGCGCGAGACCGAGCTGCGCTTCCTGACCCGCGCCGGCACCGAGATCGGCGTGGCCTCGACCAAGGCCTTCACCACGCAGCTGGCCGCGCTGTACATGCTGACGCTGGCGCTGGCCAAGGTGCGCGGCCTGCTGACCCAAGAAGCCGAGGCCAGGGACCTGGCCAACCTGCGCCACCTGCCGGCCGCGCTGCACGGCGTGCTGGCGCTGGAGCCGCAGATCATCGCCTGGTCCGAAGACTTCGCACGCCGCGAGAACGCGCTGTTCCTGGGCCGCGGCCTGCACTACCCGATCGCACTCGAAGGCGCGCTCAAGCTCAAGGAAATCTCGTACATCCACGCCGAGGCGTATCCGGCCGGAGAACTGAAGCACGGCCCGCTGGCGCTGGTGACTGAAGCCATGCCGGTGGTCACGGTCGCGCCCAACGACGCGCTGCTGGAAAAGCTCAAGTCCAACATCCAGGAAGTGCGCGCGCGCGGCGGCCGCCTCTATGTGTTTGCCGACAGCGATACGCAAATCCAGTCGTCGGACGGCATCCAGGTAATCCGCATGCCCGAGCACTATGGCGACCTGTCGCCGATCCTGCACGTGGTCCCGCTGCAACTGCTGGCGTATCACACGGCATGCGCGCGCGGTACCGACGTGGACAAGCCGCGGAATCTGGCGAAGTCGGTGACGGTGGAGTAAGTCATCAGGGGCGGCCCGCCCATCATGATGATGATGACGATCTTAAGAAGTTTCCCGAGCCACCCTGAAATCTTCTAGCGCTCCGGGACAGCGCCTGGCTCCGCCGTCGGGTAGTCAGCCAGCGCTGCGTGCACCTGTGCCACGAACGCGCGGGTCGCCGGCGACGGCGTATGCCCGGCCAGCGACACGATGCCGTACTGCGCGCGGAGGTCATGGCGCGGGCGCATCTGCAGCGGCACCGCCGCGCCTTGCGCGCACGCGTCGGCCATCATCGCCACCGGCACCAGTGCGACGGCGTCGCCGGACAGCATCAATGCGCGCAGCGCATGCATGTCATTGCAGGTGACGGTGAGCAGGCCGGTGCTGTCGTCGTCAGCGGCTCCGCTGCCGGCGGCCTGCATCGCCTCGCGGAAGAACTGCCGGATATGGGCCGGCAGCCGCGGACCGGCCACGGGATAGTCGCGCAGCGTGGCAAGGCTGATATCGCCTTGATGCGCCAGAGGGTGCGCGGCACGCACGAAGAAGCCGGTCTCCAGCGCCGGCAGGCGCTCGATCCGCAGGTGGCCGAGCTGCGCCAGGCTGCGGCTTTCGCCGACAAAGACATCGAGCCGTTCGGCTTCCAGCGCGCGCAGCATGGTGGTGGTGTCGGCGGTCTCCACGTCGATGCGCAGGCGCGGGTAGCGCCGCACCAGCGCTTCCAGCACCGGGTCGAGCAGGAACGATGCCGCGAACGGCCCGAAGCCGGCGCGGATCTCGCCAATCTCCACTTCGTCCAGCAACTGCAGGTCGCGGCGCAGTTCGCGGCTTTCGCGCAGCATGCGGCGCGCGCGTTCGAGCACCAGCGTGCCGGCGGCGGTGGGGCGTACCTTGCCGTAACTGCGGTCGACCAGGGGGCCGAGGTCGGCCTCCAGGGCCTGGATGCTGCGCGTCAGTGCCGGTTGCGACAGGTGCAGCGCCGCGGCGGCGCGCGCGAAACTGCCCTGTTCGACCAGGGTGACGAAGTGATGCAGCTGGCGCAGGCCCATTGATTTAACTATTTATGCATGAAAACTTGAAAAATATTGCATTGGACGTACTTTCTCAAGCCCGCTACCGTTGTTCTCCAAAACCATAAAGACGATCTGGAGACGACATGAAACGACGCGCATGGCTCGCGCTCGCAGTCAGCGGGCTTTCGCTCAGCCTTGGCCTGCCGGCCGCTGCACAGACCTACCCGGCCAAGCCGATCCGCCTGGTGGTGCCCTACGTGGCCGGTGGCGGCACCGACACCATCGCCCGCACCATGGGCGAGAAACTCAGCAAGCGCCTGGGCCAGCCGGTGGTCGTGGAAAACAAGGCCGGCGCCTCCGGCATCATCGGCACCGATGCCGTGGCCAAGGCGGCGCCGGACGGCTACACGCTGCTGATGACGCTGACGCAGTCGGTGCTGACCAACCAGTTCCTGTTCGAGAAGCTGCCGTACGACCCGCGCAAGGACCTGACAATGATCAGCGTGCTGGCCGATGCGCAACTGGTGCTGGTGGCGCACCCGTCGGTGCCGGCGCGCACGCCGCGCGAGCTGGGGGATTACGCGCGCGCCCAGTCGGGCAAGGCTACCTATGCCTCGTGGGGCGTGGGATCGCTGTCGCACCTGAGCGGCGCCTACCTCAGCAAGCTGACGCGCGGGAACGCCACGCACGTGCCCTACAAGGGCGAGGCGCCGATGCTGCAGGACCTGCTTGGCGGCCAGGTGCAGTTCGGCTTTGCCAGCATCCTGACGGCCAGGCCGTATATCGAGAGCGGCAAGCTCAAGGCGCTGGCCGTTACCGGCACGCAGCGCAGCAGCGCGCTGCCCGCGATGCCGACTTTTGCCGAACTGGGCATGCAGGACAGCGCGTTCAAGACGGTGGGCTGGATCGGGCTGGTGGCGCCGGTCGGCGTGCCGGCGCCGATACTGGCCAAGCTTGAAAGCGAGGTGAAGGCGATCCTGCAGACTCCTGACATGCAGGCACGCATGGTCGGGCTGGGGCTGCGCCCGGTGGGCAGTTCGCCGGCCGAGGCGCAGGCGCTCTATGCGCGCGACTGGCCGGTGCTGAAGACGCTGGTGGCGGACTCGGGCGCACGCCTAGACTGATCTACTTCCGATTCCTCCCATGGCGGGCGGCACGGCAATATGCCGTCTGCCCGTTTTTTTATGCGCCAGTCCGTCCGGAAAGCTCGAGTATTAATGCCGGATGCGGCTTTTCATGCGCTAGCGAAAACCGAATGGAAACCATTGCCATTCTCATGTGCAATAACGCTGGATAATCGGTCAATATCCGCCGAATTTGCTTGATGTCCCCTTTTGCCGGCCTACCATGAAAGGCACGGCGCGATATTGGATGTGGCAGTGCGCTGGCTATGATAATGAGAATTGATCCACCCATATCGAGGGGTCGTTGGTGCTGTCATGAAAAGCGACAAGAAAGCGATTCAATTCCTCAATGGCCAGCTCCGGCATGAGCTGACCGCCATCAACCAGTATTTCCTGCATGCGCGCATGTACCGGCATTGGGGGCTCAATGCCCTGGGCAAGCACGAGTACGAGGAATCGATCGAGGAAATGAAGCACGCTGACAAGCTGATCGAGCGCATCCTGCTGCTCGATGGCTTGCCCAACCTGCAGGACCTCGACAAATTGCTGATCGGCGAGAACACCGAGGAAATGCTCGGCTGCGACCTGAAGCTGGAACAGGTTTCGCAGGCCAGCTGCAAGGATGCAATCAAGTATCTGGAGTCGGTCGGCGATTATGTTTCGCGCGAGGTGGTGGTCGATATCCTGGAAGCGACCGAATCGCATATCGACTGGCTCGAGTCGCAAATCGAACTCATCGGCAAGGTCGGCGTGCAGAACTACGTCCAGTCGGCCATGGGTGAGATCGGCGACTGACCGCCGTCGCGGGCGCTCGCGCAGCGCCCTGCAGACTTTTCCATTTCCCGCTACACTGCGGCCCGCAGCACAACGCGCCGGCATGGCGCGTCATCCACGGCGGGGTGGCAGAGTGGTGATGCAACGGCCTGCAAAGCCGTATACGACGGTTCGATTCCGGATCCCCGCCTCCAGTTTTTCTTCCTGGCAGCAACATTCCCCTTCTTCGCACCCTGCGTCGCGTGATGCGCGCGATGGGTGCGCCTGTGCCGAATAGCCGCGCTCACTGTGTGGAATGCGGCGGGCAATTTCCGACACCGGTTTGCCCTGTTCTTCCCGGATAGTACAAAGCGACCGAATCAGGTAGTGTTTCGCGATCAGGCCGGACCGGCCTGCGTGCACAGCGCGCCGCCAGGATGGCGGCGCAACCATGCCGGGCTTCCATGGTGTTCCCGTCGCCAAGTGATGTGAAGAAGAGAGGCTCCTGATGATGAAAGACCTGCGGATCCGGGCGGCGATGCCCTCGGACGCGCCAGCGGTGGGGGCGGTGCTAGAGCGCTGCGGCTTGCCGACCGACGATGTGTTCCGCGTGCTGGAGCACTTCCATGTCGCCATCCTCGAATCGCGGATCATCGGCTGCGCCGCCGGCGAGCCGTTCGGCCAGACTGTTGTGATCCGCTCGGTGGCGGTGCTGCCCGAGCACCGCGACCAGGGCGTTGCCACGCACGTGGTGCGCGCCGCGCTGATGCGCGCGCGTTCGAACGGCCAGCAGCGCGCGGTGCTGCTGGCATCGAGTTGTCCGAGCTATTTCGCGCGCTACGGCTTTACGCTGGTGCCGGCATCGAAACTGCCGCAAGAGGTACTGTCGTCCAGCGAATTCCAGCGGCATACCGATACGCCGCCGCTGTGCATGTGGTGCGAGCTGAGCTGATCTGAGCTGACCTGAGTAGAGCAGCCGCGCGCCAGGCGCGGCGCGCGCATTCCGCGTTCTTCGTTCCGCGGGTGTTTCAGTGCGTACCCTCGCAGCGGCTGATCTCGACGGTCACGTGCACCAGTTCCTCGTGCACGGACAGCGCCTGGCGCACGCGCTGCGGCGACAGCGTGACATCATGCGTGACCAGGCAGACGATGCAGGCAAAGTGCTGGCGGCCGACGCGCCAGACATGCAGGTCGGTCACGCGGGTATCTTCATCGCCAGGGCGGCCGTCGCGGTCGAGCCCGGCCAGCACCTCGCGCACTTCGTCGACCACCGGGTGGTCCATCTCGCGGTCCAGTAGCACGGTGCCGCTCTGGCGCAGCAGGCCGATCGCCCACTTGCCGACCAGCGCCGCGCCCACCAACCCCATCACCGGGTCGAGCCAGGCCCAACCCAGCCACCAGCCGCCGGCCAGCGCCACAATAGCCAGCACCGAGGTGGCGGCATCGGCCAGCACATGCACGTAGGCCGCGCGCAGGTTGATGTCGTGGTGGTGGCCATGGCCATGATGGTGATGACCATGGTCGTGCCCGTGCCCATGCGCATGTCCGCCCAGGATCAGCGCGCAGCCGAGGTTGACCAGCAGCCCCAGCGCGGTCACGGCCATCGCCTCCCGGTAGTGAATTTCCTGCGGGTTGAACAGTCGCTCGACCGAACCCGCAGCCATCAGCGCCGCAATGCCGAGCAGGAACACAGCACTGGCAAAGGCGGCCAGCACCTCGATCTTCCAGGCACCAAAGGCAAAGCGCCAGTCGCTGGCGTAGCGGCGCGCAGCCGCGTAGGCAAAGGCGGACAGGCCGATGGCCAGCGCGTGCGAGCTCATGTGCCAGCCGTCGGCCAGCAGCGCCATCGAGTTGAACCAGAGGCCGGCGGCGATTTCCACCACCATCACGATGGCGGTGATCACCATCACCAGGCGCGTGCCGCGCTCGGCAGCACGGTTGCCCCCGTCGAAGGTATGGCTGTGGGTCCATGCGGACAGGTCTTGGGTATGCATGGTCAGATCTGGCTATGGCTGGAAGTCAGTACGGATGCTGCAAGGTTAGCAGAGCGCGGCTGTGCGGCTGGCTGCGTCCCTGCCGGCGGCAGGGGCGGGCCGGCAGGGATAGATTCATGAATACTTCGACCGAATGAGTGTCGCTGCAGGAAATCCTGTCTCATCGCTTAGTGATTACACTAGCCGGCACGGATGCAGACGGCCGCCGGCCGGCCAAGGAGACAGACAATGTTCGAAGGATTCACGCCGCACCGGATCGACTGCGGGGATGTCGCCATCCACGCAGTGGCCGGCGGCCAGGGGCCTGCCTTGCTGTTGCTGCATGGCCACCCGCAGACCCATGCGATCTGGCACAAGGTGGCGCCGGAACTGGCGCGGCATTTCACCGTGGTGGCCGCCGATCTGCGTGGCTATGGCGACAGCGGCAAGCCCGCGGGCTTGCCGGATCACGCCAACTACAGCAAGCGCACCATGGCCGCCGACCAGCTTGCGCTGATGCGCGCGCTCGGCTTCGAACGATTCAGCGTGCTGGCGCACGACCGCGGCGCGCGCGTGGCGCACCGGCTGGCGCTGGATCATCCACAGGCGGTGACGCGGCTGGTGACGCTGGATATCGCACCCACGCTGGCGATGTACGCGCAGACCAGCGAGGCCTTTGCCCGCGCCTACTGGCACTGGTTCTTCCTGATCCGGCCCGCGCCGTTTCCGGAAACACTGATCGAAGCGGATCCTGCGCTCTACCTGCGCCAGACCATGGGTGCCCGCAGCGCCGGGCTGGCGCCATTCACCGACGCCGCCATGGCCGAGTACCTGCGCTGCCTGAGCCTGCCCGGCGCAGCGCACGGGCTGTGCGAGGACTACCGCGCCAGTGCCACCATCGACCTTGAGCATGACCGTGGCGACCTCGCCGCGGGCCGCATGGTCGAGTGCGAGATGCTGGCGCTGTGGGGCGAGCAGGGCGCCGTCGGGCAGTGTTTCCGGCCGCTGGACGAATGGCGCAAGGTGGCGCGGCGCGTGCGCGGGCATGCGCTGCCATGCGGCCACTATATTGCCGAAGAGATGCCGGAGCGGCTGCTGGAGGAGGTGCTGCCGTTCCTGCGCGGCTGAAAAGCCCAACCCGTTCGGCCCGCGGCATCTCGCCGCATCAAGCGCCTGCTGCATGCCGCAACAGGCGCTTTTTGTCTTCCACGTTACGAAAAATCCCCATGCACCTCAGGGAAATCCGATTTGCAGCTTACATACATTCATGAATGGATGTATGATTTTGCGAAAAATTCATATTCCCGCAACAACTTTATTGTCGGTTCTGAGATGACATACCGCTTTATTGCTTTCGCACTGGTGACCTGGGTGGGCGTCTGCGCCACCGCAGGCTGGGTCGTCGAACGCCTCTGGAGTTGAGGCAGCGCCCTGGGAGCGGCGCAGGCCCGCGCTCTCGCCACGAACAACAACAAGACCACAATCAGAAGAAGAAGGCTCTCGCATGCGCATCATCGCCGCCATGCTTGCCGCTACGGCCAGGAAGACCTCTGCGGCTGTCGTCCTGCTTTTGATCGGCGCACTGCCGCTCGCTGGTACCGCTCATGCCGATCCTGCGGTCTACGCGGCATTCGGGCGTGATCCCGGTCATGACATCAACAAATACGAGATCGGCATGAACTGGGATTCCGGTTTCGCCTGGGGCAACCCGCAAGGTTGGCTGGCGAGGCTGCAGTGGGAAGTGACGCTGGCGCAGTGGAATGCGCGCAGCGGCACCAACCGGCAGGACGTGACGGAATTCGGCTTCGCGCCGATCCTGCGCCTGGAAAAACGCGGCGGTGGGGTGGTGCCGTTCCTGGAGGCGTCCGTGGGTGCGCGCGTGCTCAGCCATACCAGCACGTCGGACGAGCATCGCTACAGCACGGCGTTCCAGTTTTCGGACATGATCGGCGTGGGCGTGGCCTTCGGGCCGCGCGCGGCGGCCGAGGCCGGCTTCCGCTTCCAGCACCTGTCCAATGCGGGTATCAAGGGCCCCAACCCCGGCACCAACTTCTATACCGGCTACCTGCGCTACCGCTTCTGAGGTAGCCGACTCTCACGCAGCGGCGGCACGCGGCGCCTGTGCCAGCCTGTCGAAGAACTGCCACAGCTGCGGCGCGTCGCCGGTGGCCACGTTGAAGCGAATCCAAGGCGAATCGGTCTCGTCCGGCTCGAAGTACGAGCCCGGCGCCAGCCAGATGCCGTGCTCCAGCGCCAGCGTGGCCAGGCGGTTGCCGCTCAGCGGCTCGCCGCGCCGGCTCGCCTGCAGCCGCTGCTGGATGTCTTCGCGCAGCCGCGCCCAGGCAAACATCCCGCCTTCGGGGCGCAGCAGCACCTCCAGACCGTGCGCCTCCATCTTTTCGGTCACCAGGTCCTGCTGTGCGCGCAGCCGGTCGGCCAGCGCGGCCACGTGGCGGCCGTAGTGGCCGCTGGTCAGCACCGAGTAGACCAGGCGCTCGGTCACTTCCGACGAGGTCAGCCCGACCGCCATCTTGGTCCGCGCAAAGGCCTTGGCCAGGTCGGGGCTGGCGGCCAGGTAGCCAACGCGCAGCGACGGCGTGATGGTCTTGGAAAAGCCATTGACGTAGACCACCTGCGATAACCCGTCCATGGCGGCCAACATCGGCGAGCCGGCCGGCGCCAGCTCGCGGTAGATATCGTCTTCCACCACCAGCAGCCGGTGCTGCTCGGCGAGCTGCAGTACGCGGAAGGCGTTCATGCTGCTGAGGCTGGCGCCGGTCGGATTCTGCAGCACGGTGTTGACGAAGAGGGCGCGGGGAGCGTGGGCGCGGATCGCGTCGTCGAGCGCATCGGTATCGAGCCCGGCCGCCGAACGCGGCACGCCGATGACGCGCAGCCCCGCCAGCCGCAGGATCTGCAGCAGGTTGCAATAGCAGGGCGCTTCCACCAGCACAGTGTCGCCTGCACGCAGCAGCGTGCGCACCACCAGGTCCAGCGCCTGGGTCGCGCCCTGCGTCAGCACTACCTGCTGCGCCTGCAGCGGGATGCCGTACTGGCCGAGGCCGGTGGCGATATGCTCGCGCAGCGGCGCGAAACCGTACGGATGGCCGTAGCCTGACAGCTGTGCCGCCGGCACCCGGGCCGAGGCGCGCATGGCCTGGTGCAGCCCTTCCTCGTTGAGCCAGTCGCCTGGAAGCCAGCCGGCGCCGGCCTTGATCGGCACGGAATGATCGGCGAACACGTCCGACAGCAGCCAGGCCGCGTTCAGTCCCGGAGCTTCCCATTGCGGCGCACGGGCGCTGCCGGTGGGGGCGTGACGGTGCGCCACGGTGTAGCCGGAGCCCGGCCGCGCGGCCAGGTAGCCCAGCGCGGTCAGCCGCCCGTAGGCCTCGGCCACGGTGAAGGTGCTGACCTGGTGGTGCTGGGCAAAGCGGCGTACCGACGGCAGCGTGGTGCCGGCGCGCAGTGCGCGCTGCTCCACCAGCGCGGCGATGCCGGCGACGATCTGCTCGGTGAGGGTTTCGCCGCCACGGCGGCTGCGGGTCAGGCTCAGGGTCAGCATCGGAAGCGTTGCACTAAGCACCTCGGAAGGCATCAACCTGTACAGTTTAACGGGCCGCGCAGGGCGCCGCGCGCGGTGCCATTCCGCGTTGCGAAATTGCCGCAGTGCAGCGTGGGATGCCGCACTGCGCTCGGCAAGCGCCACGTGGCAGGGTGCCGTGCCCCGCGCGCGCCGCGGCTGCTTGCCTGTACGGTTTGGCGTGATCAAACTGTACGGTAAGGCGGTGCTGTCCGGACTGTATATTTTGTCGGCCAGACGCCGCCGGTAGAGTGGCCGTCATTGCCGCCGTTTCCGTGCCCGCTTCAGTGCTCGTCACTCGCAGCGGCGCCGGAACGGCACCAGCCAACCGACCCGCCCAATTGCCCCGAGGAGGACGTATGGACGCCGCCAAGACCGTGATTCCCGATCTCGATGCCCTGTGGATGCCCTTCACCGCCAACCGCCAGTACAAGGCGGCGCCGCGCCTGCTGGCGTCGGCGAGCGGCATGTACTACACCACCCACGACGGCCGCCAGATCCTGGACGGTTGTGCCGGCCTCTGGTGCGTGGCCGCGGGCCACTGCCGCAAGGAGATCGCCGAAGCCGTCGCCCGCCAGGCGGCCACGCTGGACTATGCGCCGCCGTTCCAGATGGGTCACCCGCTGTCGTTCGAGGCCGCCACCAAGGTGGCCGCGATCATGCCGCCGGGGCTGGACCGCATCTTCTTCACCAACTCGGGTTCGGAGTCGGTCGATACCGCGCTGAAGATCGCGCTCGCGTACCACCGCGCGCGGGGCGAAGGCCAGCGCACCCGCTTCATCGGCCGCGAACGCGGCTACCACGGCGTGGGCTTTGGCGGCATGGCCGTGGGCGGCATCGGCCCGAACCGCAAGGCCTACTCGGCCAACCTGATGCCGGGCACGGACCACCTGCCGGCCACGCTCAACATCGCCGAGGCCGCCTTCTCCAAGGGGCAGCCGCAATGGGGCGCGCACCTCGCCGACGAGCTGGAGCGCATCCTCGCGCTGCATGACCCGGCCAACGTCGCCGCCGTGATCGTCGAGCCGCTGGCCGGCTCCGCCGGCGTGCTGGTGCCTCCGGTCGGCTACCTGGAAAAGCTGCGCGAGATCACCAGCAAGCACGGCATCCTGCTGATCTTCGATGAAGTGATCACCGCCTTCGGCCGCCTCGGCGCGGCTACCGCGGCCGAGCGCTTCAACGTGACGCCGGACCTGATCACCATGGCCAAGGCGATCAACAACGCGGCGGTGCCGATGGGCGCCGTGGCCGTGCGCCGCGCAGTGCACGACGCCGTGGTCAACAGTGCCGCGCCGGGCGCGATCGAGCTGCTGCATGGCTACACCTACTCCGGACACCCGCTGGCCGCCGCCGCTGCCGTGGCCACGCTCGACCTGTACCAGCGCGAGAACCTGTTCGGCCGCGCGGCCGAGCTGTCGCCGGTGTTCGAAGCGGCGGTGCACAGCGTGCGCGGCGCGCCGCACGTGAAGGACATCCGCAACTTCGGCATGGTGGCGGGGATCGAGCTGGAGTCGCGTCCGGGCCAGCCCGGTGCACGTGGCTACGAGGCCTTCCTCAAGTGCCTGGAGCTGGGCGTGCTGGTGCGCTACACCGGCGACATCCTGGCGTTCTCGCCGCCGCTGATCATCTCGGAAGCGCAGATCGGCGAACTGTTCGATACGGTGAAGAAGGCGCTGCAGCACATCAAGTAAGCGGCGCTCGCCGCATCGCATTGCCACCGGCCCTTCGGGGCCGGCTCTCAGATTGCAAGCCACGGCGCGCGCCGTGGCCATCGAAGGAATCCCAAGTGAGCATCGCAGAAAACCGGCAACTGGCCGAAATCCATCATTACATCGGCGGCGCCATGCGCCGCGCCGGCGGCCAGCGCCTGGCTGACGTATTCAATCCCGCCACGGGCGAAGTTGCCGCGCGCGTGGCGCTCGCCACTGCGCAGGACGTTGCCGATGCCGTGGCCGCCGCCAAGGCCGCCTTTCCCGCATGGTCCGAGACGCCGCCGCTGCGCCGGGCGCGCATCCTGTTCAAGTTCAAGGAACTGCTCGACCAGCACCACGACGACCTGGCCGCGCTGATCACGCGCGAGCATGGCAAGGTGTTCTCGGATGCCAAGGGCGAGGTCACGCGGGGCATTGAGGTGGTGGAATTTGCCTGCGGCATTCCCAACCTGCTCAAGACCGATTTCACCGACAACATCGGTGGCGGCATCGACAACTGGAACCTGCGCCAGCCGCTGGGCGTGGTGGCGGGAATCACGCCGTTCAACTTCCCGGTGATGGTGCCGATGTGGATGTTTCCGGTGGCGCTGGCGTGCGGCAATACGTTCGTGCTGAAGCCGTCTGAGCGGGATCCGTCTCCGAGTTTGCTGATTGCGGATCTGCTGCGCCAGGCAGGCTTGCCCGATGGCGTGTTCAACGTCGTGCAGGGGGACAAGGAAGCGGTCGATGCGCTGTTGGCGCACCCGGATGTGCAGGCATTGTCGTTCGTTGGCTCGACGCCGATTGCCGAGTACATCTATACGGAAGGGACGAAGCACGGCAAGCGGGTACAGGCGCTGGGCGGGGCCAAGAACCACCTGGTGGTGATGCCTGATGCGGATCTCGACCAGGCGGTCGATGCGCTGATTGGTGCGGCCTATGGCTCGGCGGGAGAGCGCTGCATGGCGATCTCTGTTGCGGTGGCCGTGGGCGAGGTTGCCGACAAGCTGGTGCCGCGGCTGGCGGAGCGCGCGCGTGCGCTGAAGATCCGCAACGGCATGGAGTCGGACGCGGAAATGGGTCCGCTGGTGACCGGGGCGCACAAGGCCAAGGTCGAGGGCTATATCGCCAAAGGCGTGGAAGAGGGCGCGACGCTGGTGACCGATGGGCGGGGGCACAAGGTCGACGGGCATGAGAACGGGTTCTATGTCGGCGGCACGCTGTTCGATCATGTGAAGCCCGACATGACCATCTACAAGGAAGAGATCTTCGGCCCGGTGCTGTCGGTGGTGCGGGTGCATGACTTTGCCGAAGCCGTTGCGCTGATCAATGCGCATGAGTTTGGCAATGGGGTGTCCTGCTACACCAGCGATGGTGGGATTGCGCGGGCGTTTGCGCGGCAGATCCAGGTGGGGATGGTTGGCATCAACGTGCCGATTCCCGTGCCGATGGCCTGGCATTCCTTCGGCGGGTGGAAGCGCTCGCTGTTCGGCGACCACCATGCCTACGGCGAAGAGGGCGTGCGGTTCTACACGCGCTACAAGAGTGTGATGCAGCGCTGGCCGGATGCTATTGCCAAGGGGGCTGAATTTACGATGCCGGTGGCTAAGTAGGGGGCTGTTTGTCAGATTGCTGACAGACTTCATATTGACCGTCGTTCCCGCGTGCACGGGAATGACGGGGACAGGTTCCGTTTGACGCCGGGCCCGGGCTGATCACCCTGCGTGACTGGCCAACAACGCGCCATGCCCCGCGATTCAGCCTTTGCGTGCCACCTCCGGGCGCGCCTTCCACATGTCGGACACTGCGCGAACGATTTCTTCCAGCGTCCGAGTCGTGCCATCGTCCAGCTTCACCCCCCCGCAGATCGCCGCTGCGAAGTATCCAGAGCCGAATGGGCCGTCGAAAAGGCCTGGCCGCACACAGATACCTGGCATGTGCCGGTGGTATGAAAGTCCCGATTATGCCGGGTGGCGCTTGGTCAGAACCCATGCCATGCCGGGCAGTCGCGCCCGGCCGCCTATCGCGTTAAACATTTCTTAAATTAAATTCGAAAACGCGAAATTGGATTCGGATGAATCCTATGGTTTCCGCAGTCACTTTGGGGAGCATATACCACGCGG
The DNA here is from genome assembly GCF_044748965.1 of Cupriavidus sp. NPDC089707. Lineage (NCBI taxonomy): Bacteria > Pseudomonadati > Pseudomonadota > Betaproteobacteria > Burkholderiales > Burkholderiaceae > Cupriavidus > Cupriavidus sp. NPDC089707. The sequence continues at coordinate 49,008 of NZ_JBIVHB010000017.1, read as the reverse complement.
GCGCGCATTGCGCCTGAGCGTGGCATTGGTGCGATCCATGCCGCCGTTTCCCCATCGTCTGTTGCCCTGCCGAAGGAGTCTTCCTCATGGGTGGTCGTGACCGTTTGCCATGTTCCCGCCGTACCGTTTCCGTTTCGGGGCCGGCCCTGCCCCAGTTGCTGGGGCAGCCCACGCTGGTGTTCTCCCGCCTGTCTGGCACCGACAACCTCAATGAGTTGTTCGAATACGAGTTGGAGTTGCGCACGCCGGATGAGCGTAACGCAATCTATGGCCCTGCCGCCGATCTCGACAAGAAGGCATTGGAAGGCACCGAGGTCACGGTGCAAATTGAGCTGGACGGCTCAGGCATCGGCTTACAAGGGGGCGTGGGCGCCGGCAAGCGCGAGATCACCGGCATTGTGACGCAGGTGCGAGGTCCCTGCCTGGTGGGCCGGCACATTGCCTACCGCCTCACCTTGCGGCCCTGGCTATGGCTTGCCACCTTGCGCTCCGATTACAAGATTTTCCAGAACAAGAATGTGGTCGAAATTCTGGATGAGCTGCTCGGCAAGTACAACTACCCGGTGGAAAAGCGGCTGGACGTGCGGCTGTATCCGCAGCGCCTCTTCCAGCAACAGTACGGGGAGACGGACTACGCCTTCTTTCAGCGGCTCACCCAGGAGTGGGGCATATCCTGGTTCGTCGCGCACTCGAACGAACGCCACCGCGTGGTGCTGACCGACGGTAACGGTGCCTTTGCGCGTTTCACGAGCCCGGCCTATCACACCATCCGATGGCAGGCCGCATCCGACCGCATCGATGAAGAGCATATCCATGAATTCGAGGTCATCGATAAGCTCGTGTCCGGCGAGTGGCGCAGCTCGGATTACGACTTTGGCAAGCCTCGTGCCGATCTATCGGTTAGCCACAGCGACCCGCGCGACACCGCGCACGATAGACAAGGCATCTACGAGTACCCCGGCGACCACAGCCAGCCCATTACCGGCAACGAACCGTGGGAGGACGGCCGGTTCCTTGCACGCATCCGCATGGAGGAAATCCGCCAGCATGGGCTGCGTGGCCGGGGCAAGGGCAACCTGCGCGCCATGGTGCCTGGTTGCACGTTTCACCTCACCAATTTCCTCGGGCGCGAAGCCAACCGGGAATACCTGATCTTCGCCACCCAACTGCGCATTGAAGAGGTGGGCGAAACCAGCGGAGCCGGCCAGCAATGGCACTGCGAAGTGGCATTCGGGGTGCAGCCCACCAGCGAGGTGTTTCGCCCGATGCGCACGCAGAAGAAACCGCGCATGTTCGGCCCCATCCAGGCCCGCGTGGTCGGCCCCAAGGGCCAGCCAATTCATACCGATGAATACGGGCGCATCAAGGTGCAAATGCCGTACGACCTCTACGGCAACGACGACCAGAACAGCTCGTGCTGGGTGCGGGTGGCCAATGGCTGGGCGGGGCATCGCTATGGCGCCATGCATTTGCCGCGTGTCGGACAAGAAGTGCTGGTGATCGGTGTGCAAGGCGATCCGGATTGTCTCGTTGCCGTCGAGCGCGTCTACAACAAGATAAACCTGCCGCCGTGGGCCTTGCCCGATATGCAGGCCCTATCGGGCTTCGCCACCGAGGAATTGCCCGATGGCGAAGGCAATTGCAGCGGGCGGCAAAACAAGATTCTGGCCGACGATACCCCCGGCCAGCCCCAGGCACAGATCGGCTCGGATTTCCAGTCGTCGGAGCTGGCGCTAGGCCACATCGTTGCCATCCCTGACTGGCAGGGGCGCAAGGAGAAGCGCGGAGAGGGGTACGAGTTGCGCACCGATGCCTGGGGCGCCCTGCGCGCGGCCATGGGCATGCTGCTCACGACCTACAAGCGCGGCAATGGCGGCGACTATGCCCTGAGCATGGGCGACATGGTGCAGGCGCTGCAACAGGCCGAGCAGCAGACCGAACAGTTGGCCGATGCGGCGCAGCAAGTCGAGGCGCAGGATGGTGAACAGAAGGACGTAGCCAAGGCCATTGCCCGCCAGCATACGGCGCTCAAGGGCGATGGGCCGCTCAAGGAATTCACCGCACCGCATCTCGCGCTCACCAGCCCCGTGGGCATCGTTAGCGCCACGCCGGGCCTCACGCACGTGCAGAGCGGCACGCATCTTGCCATTACCACCGGGGAGCACGTTTCCGTCACCGCCAATGGCGGTCTCTTCGCCAGCGTGCGCAAGGCGCTGCGGCTGTTCGCCTATGAGGCCGGCATGAAGCTGGTCGCCAACATGGGCGACATCGACCTGCAAGCCCTGAAGAACAATATCAACCTGCTGGCAAAGCTGAAGATCACGATGACCGCGAATGAGATCGTCATTCAGGCCAAGGAGAAGCTGTTGCTGGCGGGCGGCGGCAGCTACCTGCGGCTGGACGGGAATATCGAGCACGGCACCAATGGCAAGTTCACCGTACACGCCGCCAGCAAGCTGCTGACGGGGCCGAACAGCATCCCATCGGAATTGAGCACGAAACAGGTTTGCCTCGAATGCCTGCTCAAGGCGGCCAAGCGCAACACCGGCCTGCTGCTGCGCTGAACCCGAGGCCATCGATGACCACCGAACGAAACCCTGTTTACATCTACGCGCTCGCCGACGGTGCCCAGCACCCCTTGCTCATCGGCGACCTCATGCGCGAGGCCGCCGAGCATCGCAACGTCTATGCCGGCCTGCCCGAGGAAGACGCGGGCGATGCGTCGCTCTTCGTGGCGCACATCATTGATGCGGATGAACCGTGGCTTGCCAGGCTGGACGAACTGGACTTGCAGGCGCCCTGCATGACCTTGCTGTGGAGCCGTGTCGGCATCGATGCGCTTGCCACACACCTGCGGCAGTTCCTGGTGGCCGACCTCGGTGGCGGTGTGAGCGCGATGGTGCGCTACTTCGATCCGCGCAACCTGCACACGGTGACGGCGTTGTGGGGCGACGAGACGACGCGCAAGCTGATGGCCCCCATCCTGCAATGGAAGTATCGCGGGCATGAAGCCGAGTGGAAGCGCCTGGATGGGCCGCTGAACGGCTATCAGGTTCAGATGGCCCCGGTCGCCATCACGCTCAATCAGCAGCAGGTCGATGACTTCCTGGCGCACTGCGAGCCGGACCAGATGCTGGCGGGGCTGGTGGAAGACGGCACCGTGCCGGGGGATGGTCCCTACCTGCCGCGCTTCCTGGATTTCATCGAACGCTATCGGCGCGTGGCGGCCTGGCGGCTCACCGCACACGCCGACCGGCTGGGGTACTGCCAGTACTCCTACCGGTATGGCGCCGACTTCGACCAGGATCCCGAGGTGCGCCGCGCGCTGGAGGTGCGCATGCGTGAGGGCGGGACCTTCGATGGCTGCATGAACCGGGTTTCCGATTACGTGTGGAACCGTGTGCTTGCGAGGCAAGCCGATACGCAAACGAAGAAGAATCATGACGACAAATAGCTGGAGTCGGAAACGCGCACATCCATGGCTCGCCGCTCTGGTGCTAGTGGGCGCATTGAGTGGTCTCTCTGCTTGCTCGGATGATTCGCGGCTTGATCTGTCGGACACTTCCACTGGCTTGAACGACAAGGAGCAGGTTTACGGGGGCAGCGCCCGAGGCCTGAACTACTCGTCCGACGCAATCTATGGCTATTACGTCACGGGTCCAAGAGGCATGAACGGTGGCGGTTCAAAGATGTGGCCGGCAGATAAGGATGGGCCCTCCGAGCCTGGGGAAGTGTGCTGCATCGGCATCCCTCAGCCATGGCAGCCAAACACGCAGTTAAGAATTGAATGGGAGCGGGACCGCAAGCCCTTCGATTACAAGGACAGAAGTGGACTGGCGGTGCTGACTGCAACGGTCACGGTACCTGAGTATGGCCGGAAGACTTCCGGCTTCTGGGCCATCTTCTTGCCGGGAGATCGCGTGAAAGTATTGGTCGGGGATGGCAATGCAAATGGGCATAACGATCTCAACGTAAGACCCGCTGAAGACGATTCCTTTATCGTCGAGGGGGTACGCGATGATGCCTTGACCAAGCAAGCACTGGAGAGATTTCAATAGCGGAGAAGAACCGTGACAACAAATAGCTGGAGTCGGAAGTGCGCGTGCCCATGGTTCGCCGCCTTGGTGATGCTGGGCGCATTGAGTGCTCTATCTGCTTGCTCGAATGATTCGCGACTCGACTTGTCAGACCCCGCAACGGGCGGGGCCGGAAAGGAACAAATTAACCCCGGTGGCGTGCGCGTGCTGAACTACTCCCCCAATTACATCCACAGCTTTGGAGTCACCGGCCCACGCGGCATGAATGGTGGTGGTGGAAATATGATCCGTGGCGATACGGACGGACCTGGTGAAGCGGGGGAGCGATGCTGCATCGGCATCCCTCAGCCATGGCAGCCCAACACCAGTCTCGAAATCGAATGGGAACTGGATCGTTCTCCCTATGACAATAACCTCCAAAATGGTTTGGAAGTGATGAGGGCAATAGTCACCGTGCCGGAATATGGCCCGGAAACTTACGGCTTCTGGGCCATCTTCTTGCCAGGGGATCGAGTCAAGGTGATGGTCATGGATGGAAATGCCAATGGCCAAAACTCCGTAAAGACGAAACCCGCAGACGATGATCCCTTCGTCGTCCAGGGGGTACGTGATGACGCCCAAACTAAAGAACTACTGGAGAGATATCGATGAGCGTATTCCGCCTGCCCAATGCCATGCCGGAAACGGATAAGGGGCGCCTGCCCGAGGGGATGCGGGCCTACGAGAATGGAAAGACCACAGTCAGTGATCCGCTGGGCGCATGTGAACAGACCATTCACATCAATCTGTTTTTCGACGGCACCGACAACAACGACAACGAGAAGAATCATGACAACGAATAGCAGGAGTCGGAAACGAGCACATCCATGGCTCGCCGCTCTGGTACTGCTGGGCGCATTAAGTGCTCTCTCTGCCTGCTCGGGCGATTCACGGCTTGACCTGTCGGACACTGCTGCTGGCTTGGACGACAAGGAGCAGATTTACGGGGGCGGCGCTCGCGGCCTGAACTACTCGTCAGACGCAATCTACGGCTATTACGTCACGGGTCCAAGAGGCATGAACGGCGGCGGTTCAAAGATGAGGCCTGCAGATAAGGATGGGCCCGCTCGGCCTGGAGAAGTGTGCTGCATCGGCATCCCCCAGCCATGGCAGCCGAATACGCAGTTAAGCATCGAATGGGAGCGTGACCGCAAGCCCTTCGATTACAAGGACAGAAGCGGACTGGCAGTGCTGACTGCAACGGTCACGGTACCTGAGTATGGCCGGAAGACTTCCGGCTTCTGGGCCATCTTCTTGCCGGGAGACCGCGTGAAAGTCATGGTCGGGGACGGCAATGCAAATGGGCATAACGATCTCAGTGCCAGACCCGCCGAAGACGATCCCTTTATCGTCCAGGGGGTACGTGACGACGCCTTGACCAAGCAAGCACTGGAAAGATTTCAATAACGGGGAAGAACCATGACAACAAATGGCTGGAGTCGGAAGCGCGCGCGCCCATGGTTCGCCGCCTTAATGATGCTGGGTGCATTGAGTGCGCTCTCTGCTTGTTCGGGTGATTCGCCGCTTGATCTGTCGGACACTGCCCCTGGCGGTGCCGGCAAGGAACAAATCTACCCCGGTGGCGTGTTCGCGCTGAACTACTCCCCCAATTACATCCACAGCTTTCGCGTCACCGGCCCACGCGGCATGAACGGCGGAGGTAGCAATATGAGTCCTTCATATAAGGATGGGCCCGCCGAACCTGGAGAGGTATGCTGCATCGGCATCCCTCAGCCGTGGCAGCCCAACACCAAGCTCGAAATCGAATGGGAGCTGGATCGTTCTCCCTATGACAATAACCTCCAAAATGGTTTGGAAGTGATGAGGGCAACGGTCACCATACCGGAGTATGGCCCGAAGACTTCCGGCTTCTGGGCCATCTTCTTGCCGAGAGACCGAGTGAAAGTCATGGTGGGGGATGGCAATGCAAATGGGCATAACGATCTCAACATCAGGCCCGCTGATGACGATCCCTTTGTCGTCCAGGGGGTACATGATGACGCCCAAACTAAAGAGCTACGGGAGAGATATCGATGAGCGTATTCCGCCTCCCAACGCCATGCCGGAAACGGACAAGGGTCGCCTGTCCGAAGGAACGCGGGCCTACGAGAATGGCAAGACCACGGTGAACGACCCGCTGGGCGCCTGTGAACAGACCATCCACATCAATCTGTTTTTCGACGGCACCAACAACAACGACAACGCGAAGAAGAATCATGACAACAAATAACAGGAGTCGGAAACGAGCACGCCCACGGCTCGCAGCCCTGGTGATGCTGGGTGCACTGAGTGCGCTCTCTGCTTGCTCGGATGATTCGCGGCTTGACCTGTCGGACACTGCCGCTGGCGACGCCGGGAAGGAAAAAATCTACCCCGGTGGCGTCCGCGGGCTGAACTACTCTCCAAATTACATCCACAGCTTTAGCGTCACCGGCCCACGCGGCATGAATGGTGGTGGTGGAAATATGATTCGTGCCGGCGCGGACGGACCTGGCGAAGCCGGCGAGCGATGCTGCATCGGCATCCCCCAGCCATGGCAGCCCAACACCAGGCTCGAAATCGAATGGGAGCTGGATCGTTCTCCCTATGACAATGACCTCCCAAATGGTTTGGAAGTGATGAGGGCAACGGTCATTGTCCCTGAGTACGCGCGAAAGACCTCGGGGTTCTGGGCGATCTACCTGCCAGGAGATCGAGTGAAGGTCATGGTGGCCGAAGGTAATGCCAACGGCAAGAACGATCTTAATGTTCGACCTGCTGACGATGATCCCTTTGTCGTCCAGGGGGTACGTGATGACGCCCAAACTAAAGAACTACGGGAGAGATATCGATGAGCGTATTCCGCCTGCCCAATGCCATGCCGGAAACGGATAAGGGGCGCCTGCCCGAGGGACTGCGGGCTTACGAGAATGGCAAGACCACGGTCAGCGACCCGCTGGGGCCTGTGAACAGACCATTCACATCAATCTCTTTTTCGACGGCACCAACAACAACGGCGACGCTGAGAAGAGCCATGACAACAAATAGCTGGAGTCGGAAGCGCGCGCGTCCATGGCTCGCCGCCCTGGTGATGCTGGGCGCATTGAGTGCTCTCTCTGCTTGCTCGGATGATTCGCGGCCCGACTTGTCGGACACTGCAGCTGGCGGGGCCGACAAGGAAAAAATCAACCCCGGTGGCGTGCGCGCGCTGAACTACTCGTCGAATGGGATCTACAGTTTCAGCGTCACCGGTCCGCGTGGGATGAACGGCGGGGGAGGTGATATGAATCCCGCATCTCCCGAAGGCCCTTCCCAGCCCGGAGAAGTGTGCTGCATCGGCATCCCCCAGCCATGGCAGCCGAATACGCAGTTAAGAATCGAAAGGGAGCGGGACCGCAAGCCCTTCGATTACAAGGATAGAAGCGGACTGGCTGTGCTGACCGCGACGGTCACTGTACCTGAGTATGGCCCGGAAACTTACGGGTTTTGGGCCATATTCTTGCCAGGGGATCGCGTCAAGGTGATGGTCATGGATGGAAATGCTAATGGCCACAACTCTGTAAGAACGAAGCCCGCAGTCGATGATCCTTTCGTCGTCTAGGGGGTACGTGATGACGCTTTGACCAAGCAAGCACTGGAGAGATACCGATGAGCGCATTCCGCCTGCCCAACGCCATGCCGGAAACGGACAAGGGTCGCATGCCCGATGGAACGCGGGCCTACGAGAATGGCAAGACCACGGTGAACGACCCGCTGGGCGCCTGTGAACAGACCATCCACCTCAATCTGTTTTTCGACGGCACCAACAACAACGACAACACGAAGAAGAATCATGACAACAAATAGCAGGAGTCGGAAACGAGCACGCCCATGCCTCGCAGCCCTGGTGATGCTGGGTGCATTGAGTGCACTCTCTGCTTGCTCGGGTGATTCGCGGCTTGATCTGTCGGACACTGCCACTGGCTTGAACGACAAGGAGCAGATTTACGGGGGCAGTGCTCGCGGTCTGAACTACTCGTCAGACGCAATCTATGGGTATTACGTCACGGGTCCAAGAGGCATGAACGGCGGAGGAAGCAATATGAATCCCGCTTCCAAAGATGGGCCCTCGGAGCCAGGAGAAGTGTGCTGCATCGGTATCCCTCAGCCATGGCAGCCGAATACGCAGTTAAGAATTGAATGGGAGCGGGACCACAAGCCCTTCGATTACAAGGATAGAAGCGGACTGGCTGTGCTGACTGCAACGGTCACCGTACCCCAATATGGCCCGAAGACGTACGACTTTTGGGCCATCTTTTTGCCAGGGGATCAAGTCAAGGTGATGGTCATGGATGGAAATGCCAATGGCCATAACTCCGTAAGAACGAAACCCGCAGACGATGATCCTTTCGTCGTCCAGGGGGTACGTGATGACGCCTTGACCAAGCAAGCACTGGAGAGATACCGATGAGCGCATTCCGCCTGCCCAACGCGATGCCGGAAACGGACAAGGGTCGCCTGCCCGAAGGAACTCGGGCCTACGAGAATGGCAAGACCACGGTGAACGACCCGCTGGGTGCATGTGAACAGACCATTCACATCAATCTGTTTTTCGACGGCACCAACAACAACGATGATCCCAAGACGCCTGCCCGCTGGCGAGACTCGACCCGCGAGACACACACGAACGTAGCGCGGTTGTTCAGAGCCTGTCCTGCTCGACCGCGGCAGGGTATCTTCAGTTCTTACATAGCCGGGGTTGGCACACTGTTCCCCGAGCTTGGTGAGAACACCTATAGCGCCAGCGGAAAAGCCTTTGCCAGCGGTTTCGCCAAGCGCTGCGCGTGGGGCTACACCCGCGTGCTGAATGCCGTGCACCAAGCGATGGTGGCGGGCGACGAAGAGGGGCTCATAGCCAACCAGGAGGCAAGCACAATCTGCGCAAGGCTTGACTGGAACCTTGGTTCCGCCTTGCTCACCGCCAAGGAGAAGCACCTCGGCAACTTGCACGACGCTCTGGTCCGCCAGTGCCAGCGCAACCGTCTCGTCAAGAAGGCCTACATCAACGTATTCGGTTTCTCGCGTGGCGCGGCGGGCGCGCGAGTGTTCGTCAGTAAGCTGATCAATTACTGGGCCAAGGCCGGCAAGCTGGTGGACAAGATCGACTATGAAGTCAACTTCATGGGCCTGTTCGATACCGTCGCGTCAGTCGGGCCGCCGGAGTCCTTTCAGACTGCCGTGGATCTGAATTTCTTCGACGGGCATTTTTGGGCAGCAGCAGACGGTGCCCTGAACATCCCGGCCCAGGTTCGGCGATGCGTGCATTTCTTCTCCATGCACGAACAGCGTATGAGCTTTCCGCTGGATTCCATCCGCAAAGGACAAAGCTACCCGGCGGGGGATAGCAAACTGCTGGAAGTGCCCTATCCGGGGGTGCATTCGGACGTGGGCGGCAGTTACGCACCGGGCGACCAGGGCAAGTCCGTGAAGGGCGAGGGCTACCGGCTGGGCAAGATTCCGTTGCACGATATGTACATCGAGGCATTGAAGGCGGGGGTACCGTTGCGGCGGTTGGATGCCACGAGCGAAGAAGACCGGATGGCCGCGAACAACGTGCAGGATTTCGCTATCGACCCAGCCGTCGCCAATGCCTTCAACAACTGGCGCGCCGCCTTGCCCCCCATCGACAGCGTGGAGAAGGCCCTCGAATTCGGCCTGCGCCAGAGCCTGCAATGGCGCACCCTGCGCGCACGCTGGCACACCGGCACCTACGTCACCAACCAGGGGTTCTATCGCTATTGCGCGGACCCGGCGAACAAGCGCGAGGACAGCAAGACACCCCAGCAACTGCGCACGGAAGTTGACCAGGCGAAGAAAGACGATCCCGTCATTCAAAAGCTGGAACAGGAAAACACCCTTCTAAGGCTGCAAATCCAGCGACTCAGGGACCGTGCCATGTTTCCGCAGACCACTGCGCAGACCATGGCGGATTTGACGGAGCGCCGGACGCTGGAAGCCAGGATTGTTGCGAACGACGCCGCCATCGCTGCGCGAGAAAGGGAGTTGATGGCGAAAGCGGCAAACAAGAATGCCGCCGACTGCCGTCCGGGAGAAGGCGCCGACGAGTTTGTCACCAATGACCGCACCGACTTGCTGGAGGCGGCGGAAGAATTGCAGTTGCTCCTGGGATGCCTGCACCCCGAACTTCAGCCCAGCTTGAATGTGCGGAAGGAACTTGTGACGCGGCCGCTCTCGCCGGTCGGGGCAGTGGAGCGGGCCGCCAAGGGTTTCAGGTACCTGGTGACCCCGCGCGCAGAACATCCGCACACCGATTCAAAGCTGCTCGCGCTGGTCGATGGCGACTTGCTGACGAAAAGCGCTGCGGTGCGCGGCTATTGGCCCATTGATGACGTATTGGTGGAGCCTGCGCCGGAGATGATCCCCTATCTCAAGGCCACAACTTCTGCCAAGGCAGTGGACGACTTTGCCTTGCGCGAGAAGGCGACCATCGAATTGTTCGATCACTACATCCATGACAGCCGCGCCTGGTTCCGCGTGCCGAACTTCCACGAGTACGCGCCGGGTGGCTACGGGTGGGCTCGGACATTTTTTGTCGGCGACAGCAATGCCGTGCGGCACCTCGGCATGAAGGCAAAGGGCGTGCTGGATAAGCTGCAAGATACCGCTCGGGCCGTCGAGCGCGAGTTCGATGCCGCCAGCGACAGGACGATTCGGGCGGTGGGCGACGCAGCCGGACGCGCAGTGGATGCCGCCCGCGATGCCGTCATCGATCAAGGCAGGCGGGCCATCGATCAGGTCATCCCCTCTGGATTCCCGACGCCACGACTATGAATGGCCACTGACGTTTCGTCATGGCACGTGTCAGCATGTTCCACTCTCGTTCTATCGAAAAATGAAAATCAACTATTCCGCACAACAACCTTCGTTCGCTTTCGTGGCGGCCTCGTGGGCCGCGCTTCTGGCAGGCTTCCTTGCCTTTCTAGTCGGCCTGTTCAATGCCGACATGCAGCTCAATGAAAAAGGCTATTACTTCACCGTCCTGGTGTATGGCCTGTTCGCCGCCGTGTCGGCGCAAAAATCCGTGCGCGACAAGCTCGAGGGCATTCCCGTTACCGGGATTTATTACGGACTGAGCTGGATGTCGGTGCTGCTGGCGGTACTTCTGCTCTGTATTGGGCTGTTCAATGCCACGCTCGCCCTGAGCGAGAAGGGCTTCTATGCCATGTCGTTCGCGCTGGCGCTGTTGGGTGCCATTGCCGTGCAGAAGAACACCCGCGATGTCCAGGCGGCACGGCCAATGGTCGTCAACGCCGATGCCGTTTGCATTGCCGATGGCAGCGCGACGTCCAACCGGATGGAGGAAGCATGACCACATGGCTGGACCGGGACGATCCCGCGCCGCAATGCAAGCCGCGGAAGCCTGGGGCCTCTGCCAGGCAGGCCGTAACTGGCCAGGAAGCCCGGGAACCCATTACCACGCTGCTCCCTGCGGCGAAGACCGTCGAGGCCCGCGTGGCGGAGGTCAAGGGCGCGTTCAATCCGCTGCTGGAGGCTGCCGAGCCGCTGCTGCGGGCGCTGGCCGACATCCCGCCCAAACTGGAGAAGCGCGGCGCGGTGGAACACTTGCGCGCCTTGCTGGAGCAGGAGCTGCGCACATTCCAGGCGGTATGCGACCGGCTCAACATCGACCGCAAGCACACCATCGCGGCGCACTATGCGCTGTGCACGGCGCTGGACGAGGCCGTGAGCCATACCGAGTGGGGTGGCGGCAGTGCTGCTTCGCTGGGCGCGTGGCCGAGCAGCGCCCTGGCCTCGACCTTCCACCAGGATCGCGAGGGCGGCACCAAGGTGTTCCTCATCCTGGGCCGGTTGGTGGAGTCGGTGGCCGAGAACATCGGCCCCATCGAGGTCTGCTATCGCATCCTCTCGCTTGGGTTCCAGGGACGATATCGTGGCCTGGCGGACGGCGACCAGCAGTTGCGCATGATCCGTGAGCGCCTGCTAAGCGCGATCAGCAAGCACAATGATCCGGTGCCCCCGGAACTATCCCCTCACTGGCAGCCGGCTCAGTCGGGCCGCTTCCGTCACCTGAGCGGCATTCCGGTCTGGATGACGTGGGTGACAGGACTCCTGGTCGTCGCCGGCCTGGCTGGCTGGTACAAGTACCACCTGCTGCGCCAGGCGCATGACTTGACGAACCAGATCGCCGCCATCGGCAACCTGACGCCGCCGCCCCCGCCGAAGGGGCTGCGCCTGGCCGAGCTGCTTAAGGACGAGATCGCGCGCGGCGTGGTGGCCGTCATGGACGGCGACCACCGCAGCACTGTGGTGTTCCGTGGCGACGACATGTTCGGCGCGGGTCAGGCCGACGTGAGCCGGAAGCTGCTGCCGACGCTGGACAAGGTGGCCGCCGAAATCAACAAGGTGGAAGGCAGGGTGCAGGTGACTGGCCACAGCGACAACCAGCCGATCAGGAGCGCCCGCTACGCGTCCAACCAGGCGCTGTCCGAGGAACGCGCCGCCGTGGTCAGCGAGTACCTGACGAGCCAGGGCGTCGCCAAGGGGCGTCTGGAAGCCATTGGGAAGGGCGATACCGAGCCGCTGACCGACAACAAGACCCCCACCGCACGCGCGGCAAACCGGCGCGTCGAGGTGGTGGTGATCCAGTAACCCGGGAGTCATCAATATGCCTGGAACACTCATCAAGCTGGGCGACAAGACCAGCCATGGCGGCGTGGTCATCTCCGGTTCGGAGGACGATCTGCTCGACGGGCAGCCGGTGGCGCGCCTGGGTTCGGCGCCAGCTACCTGGGCACGGTAATCCTGACCTCGATGTTCTGCTTCGAGCGCTCTGGCAGCCGGATCAAGGGCAAGGTGTTCGGGCTGCTGTTCCTGGACCACCAGCTCGGCGCCTTCCTGACGGTGCAGCTGGGCGCGTGGTCGTTCGATGCCACGCGCAGCTACCAGCACACCGTCGTCGCATTGGTCGGGATCACGCTGTGTTCGGCGGCGTGCTCGTGGTTCGGGCTGCGCCGTGCGGGGGCGTTGCCGGTGGAGGCAACTGGCCGGGCTGTGGCGGCGAGCCGTTGAATCGGCACCATGTTGCTGAAGCTTCTCCTGCTTGCCACCACGCTGGCTCCGCTGGCAGCGGCGGCCTGCACGATGCCGCGCACGCGGCACGCCCGGATTCTCGTTCTCGCGGCGCTAGTGCTCGCCGGCGCCGCCATGCTCCTGCTGGACCCGCTCTCCACCGCGCTGGCGCGCGTGGACGGCGTCCTTTCCGCGCCCGGCTGCGGCGGCTGACGCCTGACTTGTCGCCGGTCAGCACCCGGACGATCGCGCGTTCCCTATTATTCCGATGTCGTGTCCGCCGGGCGCGGGCGCCGAAAGTGACGTTTGCGCAGTGGGGCAGGCGTAAACTGGCGCGCTTTTTCCGGGCCGCCGCCAATGCAGAAGCGGGCGTCCTGGCCACTGCTGCAGGAGTCTGAATGAGTTTGTTCCGCACCAAGGACATCGACGCGATGCTGGCCGTCGCGCGCGATGACGGCCTGAGGAAGGTGCTGGGTCCGGTCGACCTGGTGATGATGGGGATCGGCGCCATCATCGGCACCGGGATTTTCGTGCTGACCGGCACCGGCGCGCTGACCGCGGGGCCGGCGTTGACGGTGTCCTTCGTCATCGCCGCGCTGGCGTGCGGCTTTGCCGCGTTGTGCTACGCGGAGTTTGCCTCGGCGATCCCGGTATCGGGATCGATCTATACATACAGCTATGCCACGCTCGGCGAGATCGTCGCCTGGATGATCGGCTGGGACTTGCTGCTGGAGTACGGGCTGGCCACTTCGGCGGTGTCGGTGGGCTGGTCGGGCTACTTCCAGTCGCTGATGGCGGGCTTCGGGGTGAAGCTGCCGGCGGCGCTGAGCGCTGCGCCGGGTTCGGTGCCGGGCGCGGAAACCATGGTCAACCTGCCGGCCTGCCTGATCATGCTGGCGATTACCTGGGTCGTGTCTTACGGCGTGCGCGAATCCACGCGCGTGAACAACCTGATGGTGGCCGTGAAGATCGGCGTGGTGCTGCTGTTCATCGCGGTCGGCGTCTGGCACGTGCAGCCGGCCAACTGGGAGCCGTTCGCACCGTTCGGCTTCAGCGGAATCTTTAATGCGGCGGCGCTGGTGTTCTTCGCCTTCATCGGTTTCGACGCCGTGACTTCGGCAGCGGAAGAAGTGCGCAACCCGCGCCGCGACCTGCCGATCGGCATCATCGGTTCGCTGGCGGTATGCACGGTGCTGTATGTCGTGGTGGCGGCGATCATGACCGGCATCGTGCCGTTCGCCAGGTTTGCCGGCGTCGACCACCCGGTGTCGCTGGCGCTGCAATACGCCGGACAGAACTGGGTGGCAGGCTTTGTCGACCTGGGCGCGATCCTGGGCATGACCACGGTGATCCTGGTGATGACCTACGGCCAGACCCGCGTGATCTTCGCCATGTCGCGCGACGGGCTGCTGCCGGAACGGCTGTCGTCGGTGCATCCGGTGCATGCGACGCCTTACTTCGCCACCTGGACCGTGGGCCTGGTCTTTGCCGCGATTGCCGGCTTCGTGCCGCTGAGCGTGCTGGCCGAGCTGATCAATATCGGCACGCTGGCGGCCTTTACACTGATCTCGGTGGCGGTGCTGGTGCTGCGCAAGACCCGTCCCGACCTGCCGCGCGCGTTCCGCTGCCCGGGCGTGCCGGTGGTGCCGCTGCTATCGATCGGCTTCTGCCTGTTCCTGATGGCGCACCTGCAGGCACTGACCTGGATTGCCTTCCTGGTGTGGCTGGCGCTGGGGCTGGTGATCTACTTCGCCTATGCGCGGCGCAACGCCGTGCTGCATAACCACGGCGGCTAGGCGTCAGCGCGCGCGGCGCTCCGCGGCGGCCTGCATGAAGGCCACCGCGCGCGGCTCGTTGGCATAGGCGGCGTTGATGCGGATCCAGGCCGAGGTCTCGCCGCCGGGCCGGAAGTAATTGCCCGGCGCCAGCGTCACGCCGTATTCCTCGCCCAGCGTCACCAGGTCGCGCGAATCCTCGATGAAGGGCGGCCGCGCCCAAAGGAAGTTGCCGCCGGTCGGTTCGCAGAACACTTCCCAGCCGCAGCCGGTCAGCTGCCGCACTGCGTTGGCCGATGCCTCGCGCACGCGCAGGCGCAGCCGCTCGACGTACTTGCGATAGCCGCCGCGCTCCAGCAGCGCCGCCGTGACCGCTTCCGCGAAGTGCGAGCCGGCGACACTGGTCAGCACCTTCACGTCGACCAGGTCCTTGATCAGCGCCTTGCCGGCCACCACGTAGCCTATCCGCAGCGACGCCGACACCGTCTTGGAAAAACCGCCGATGTAGATCACGTGCTCGAGCTGGTCCAGCGTGGCCAGCCGGTCGGTGAAGTGCGTCTGGAAGTCCGAGAAGATATCGTCCTCGACAAAGCGGAAGCCGTGCCGGCGCGCCAGCTCCAGCAGCCGGAACGCGACCGGCGGCGCCAGCGTGGCGCCGGTGGGGTTCTGCAGCACGCTGTTGGTGAAGAACAGCTTGGGCTTGTGCTGGCGCAGCAGCGCCTCGCACGCGTCGGGATCCGGGCCGTGGGGCGTGTGCGGCACGCCCACCAGCTGCACGCCATGCAGCCGCAGCAGGCCGAACAGGTTGTAGTAGCCGGGATCCTCTACGAACACCGTGTCGCCCGGCTTGAGCAGGTGGCGCACCACCAGGTCCAGCGCCTGGCTGGCACCGGTGGTGATCAGCACCTGCGGCAGTTCCGCCGCGATGCCGAGCTGGCGCACGCGCAGCAGCACCTGCCGGCGCAATTCCGGATGGCCCAGCGGCGTGGCGTAGTGGATCACGCTGTCGATCTCGGTGCGCGAGATCGCGCGGATCGCCTGCTGCAGCCCTTCCACGTCGCGCCAGGTCTCGGGCACGAAGCCGCCGGCCAGCTTCAACGTGCTGCTGGGGTGGTTGAACTGCTCCAGGATGTGGTCGGAAAGATCCTCCGCCAGGCTGGGGTCCGACCAGCCGCGCGCCGAGCGCCCCGCGAGCGGGCTGTCCGCCACGTAGAAGCCCGACCCCTGCCGCGAATCCAGCAGCCCCTGCGACACCAGCCGGTCATAAGCCTCGATCACGGGGAAGCGGCTGATGCCGTTTTCTGCCGCCAGCTGGCGGATCGAGGGCAGCTTTGCCCCCGGCCGGGCCTCGCGGTTGCCGATCCACGACTTCACGCCATTGACGATCTGATCGGTCAGTGGAATCCCGGTGGAAGCATCTAATATGAGTTTCATAGGCAGGCAGCCGGGGGAAACCGGGGTATGCAACTGTCAGCGCAACTGTCAGGGAAAACTACCGAACAGTTCATCGAAAACTGTTCACAACTGTACATGGGATTGTAGTGAAGGATGCGAATAATGGAAGCGTGGCGGAGGTAATGAGACCGCTCGAGAACGCTCGAGACCGCCAGGCTGATCAGGAGTGCATCATGCGGGAACTAAGGACTTTCGAACTGGACGAGCCCGGCCAGCCAGTGAGCTGGCGCGCCGGTTACGGGCAGACCGTCTGCGCGGCCGCGGGCAAGCTGTGGGTGACCGTCGAGGGCAATCCCAACGATATCTGGCTGGAGCCCGGCCAGGAACTGGCACTGCCGGAGGGCTATCGCGTATGGCTGTCGGGTGATGCGACGGGGGCGCGCTTCACGCTGGCCCAGACGCCGGCACCGTGGTCGATGCGACGGCTGGCGGCGTGGCTGCACGCGCTGCGCCATCGGGTGGAGGAGCACAGCACGGATGCGTTTGGAGAGTGCCCCCGGATCTGGGCGTTGTGCCGGTGATTTCTTGCATTGCTGACGAAGTACCCCACAAGGCCACCGCGAGGTGGCTTTTTGTTTGCCCGCCATCCGCTGCGGATACCTACTCTATAAGCACCGCAGAGCCGCGCCGTTGGGGTTCTGCCCCATTGATTGACGTTTACGTCAACGTCATATAATCGACCAGCACCCCATCCGAGGCCTGCCCGCGCATGCCAGCCAAGCCGGCACAGAACGGCGTCTGAGGCGGACCTCGCGGTGGCAGCCAACACCCAGAGACGGTGGAGACAATGACCGACCTTTCCGATGTGCACGATGTGCGCCGCGGCGCGCCGCAGCCCAAGCCGGCGGAGCAGGGCCGCGGTCCGGCCAACAAGGTGCGCTTTGTCACGGCGGCATCGCTGTTCGACGGCCATGACGCCTCGATCAACATCATGCGCCGCATCCTGCAGTCGCACGGCTGCGAGGTGATCCACCTGGGCCACAACCGCTCGGTCGAGGAGGTGGTCACCGCGGCGTTGCAGGAAGACGTGCAGGGTATTGCCATTTCCAGTTACCAGGGCGGCCACGTCGAGTACTTCCGGTACATGGTCGACCTGCTGCGCGAAAAGGGCGGCGAGCATGTGCAGGTCTTCGGCGGCGGCGGCGGCGTGATCGTGCCGGACGAGATCCGCGAGTTGCAGGCCTACGGCGTGGCGCGCATCTACAGCCCGGAAGACGGGCAACGCATGGGCCTGGCCGGCATGATTGCCGACATGGTGCAGCGTTGCGACATCGACCTGTCGCGCTACGCGCCCACATCGCTCGATCCTGTTGCCGGCGGCGACCGCCGCGCGCTGGCGCAGTTGATGACCGCGCTGGAAAACGGCAAGGCCGATCCCGCGCTGGTGCAGGCGATGCAGGCGCAGGCAAAGCAGGCGGCGATCCCGGTCCTCGGCATCACCGGCACTGGCGGTGCTGGCAAGTCGTCGCTGACCGACGAACTGATCCGCCGCTTCCGCCTCGACCAGCAGGACGCGCTGTCGATCGCAGTGATCTCGATCGACCCGTCACGCCGCAAGTCGGGCGGCGCGCTGCTGGGCGACCGCATCCGCATGAATGCGATCAACCATCCGAACATCTTCATGCGCTCGCTGGCCACGCGCGAGGCGGGCTCGGAGATCTCGCAGGCATTGCCGGACGTGATCGCGGCATGCAAGGTGGCGGGCTTCGACCTCGTGATCGTGGAGACCTCGGGCATCGGGCAGGGCGATGCTGCGATCGTGCCGCATGTTGATTTGCCGCTGTACGTGATGACGCCCGAGTTCGGCGCGGCCAGCCAGCTTGAGAAGATCGACATGCTGGACTTTGCCGACTTCGTCGCCATCAACAAGTTCGACCGCAAGGGCGCGCAGGATGCGTGGCGCGATGTGGCCAAGCAGGTGCAGCGCAACCGCGAGCAATGGCATGGCAAGCCGGATGACATGCCGGTGTACGGCACGCAGGCATCGCGCTTCAATGACGATGGCGTGACCATGCTGTACCAGGGTTTGCGCGCGGCGCTGGCCGAGCGCGGCCTGAAGTTGCAGCCCGGCACGCTGCCTGAACTGTGGGGGCGCATCTCTACCGGACAGAACGTGATTGTGCCGCCGGCACGCAGCCGCTACCTCGCTGAGCTGGCCGACACCGTGCGTGCTTACCACCGCCGCGTGGCTGAGCAAAGTCGGATAGCGCGCGAGCGCCAGCAGTTGCGCGAATCGAGCCGCATGCTGCAGGCCGCGCAGGGAGACGGCGCCGCACTCGATGCACTCGCCGCCGAACGCGATGCTGCCCTCGGCCAGGTCGAACGCAAGCTGCTGGCAATGTGGCCGCAGATGCGCGAAGCCTACAGCGGCGACGAATACGTGGTGAAGATCCGCGACAAGGAGATCCGCACCGGGCTCGTCACGACGACGCTGTCAGGCACCAAGGTGCGCAAGGTGGTGCTGCCGCGCTTCGAGGACGACGGCGAAGTGCTGAAGTGGCTGATGCGCGAGAACGTGCCCGGCAGCTTCCCGTACACCGCCGGCGTGTTCGCTTTCAAGCGCGAGAACGAGGATCCCACGCGCATGTTCGCCGGCGAGGGCGATGCCTTCCGCACCAACCGGCGCTTCAAGCTGGTGTCCGAGGGCATGGATGCCAAGCGCCTGTCGACCGCGTTCGACTCGGTCACGCTGTACGGCGAAGACCCGCACGTGCGCCCGGATATCTACGGCAAGGTCGGCAACTCGGGCGTTTCGATCGCCACGCTCGATGACCTGAAGGTGCTGTACGATGGCTTCGACCTGACCAGCCCGTCGACGTCGGTGTCGATGACCATCAACGGCCCGGCGCCGACTATCCTGGCGATGTTCATGAACACCGCCATCGACCAGCAGCTCGACAAGTTCCGCGCCGACAACCAGCGCGATCCCACCGCCGACGAAGAAGCCAAGATCCGCGCGTGGGTGCTGCAGAACGTGCGCGGCACGGTGCAGGCCGATATCCTGAAGGAAGACCAGGGCCAGAACACCTGCATCTTCTCCACCGAGTTCTCGCTCAAGGTGATGGGCGATATCCAGGAGTACTTCGTGCACCATCAGGTGCGCAACTTCTACTCGGTGTCGATCTCGGGCTATCACATCGCCGAGGCCGGTGCGAACCCGATCTCGCAGCTCGCCTTCACGCTAGCCAATGGCTTCACCTACGTGGAAGCCTATCTCGCGCGCGGCATGCACATCGACGACTTCGCCCCCAACCTGTCGTTCTTCTTCTCCAACGGCATGGACCCGGAGTACAGCGTGCTCGGCCGTGTTGCGCGCCGCATCTGGGCCGTGACCATGCGCGACAAGTACGGCGCCAACGAACGCAGCCAGAAGCTCAAGTACCACATCCAGACCTCGGGCCGCTCGCTGCACGCGCAGGAGATCGATTTCAACGATATCCGCACCACGCTGCAGGCGCTGATCGCGATCTACGACAACTGCAATTCGCTGCACACCAACGCCTACGACGAGGCCATCACCACGCCTACCGGCGAATCGGTGCGCCGCGCGCTGGCGATCCAGCTGATCATCAATCGCGAGTGGGGCGTGGCCAAGTGCGAGAACCCCAACCAGGGCAGCTTCCTGACCGAGGAGCTGACCGACCTGGTGGAAGAAGCGGTGCTGCAGGAGTTCGAGCGCATTGCCGAGCGCGGCGGCGTGCTGGGCGCGATGGAGACCGGCTACCAGCGCGGCAAGATCCAGGAAGAATCGCTCTACTACGAGCAGCTCAAGCACGACGGCACGCTGCCCCTCATCGGCGTGAACACCTTCCGCAATCCGGATGGCGACCCGGTTCCGCAAAAGCTGGAGCTGGCGCGCTCCAGCGAGGCCGAGAAGCAGAGCCAGCTGGACCGCCTGCACGCCTTCCAGCAGGGCCATGCCGACGAGGCGCCGGCGATGCTGCAGCGGCTGCGCCAGGCGGTGATCGACAACCAGAACGTGTTCGCGGTGCTGATGGATGCGGTGCGGGTCTGCTCGCTGGGGCAGATCACGCACGCGCTGTTCGAGGTCGGCGGGCAGTACCGGCGCAATATGTAGACCCCGATTCACGTCGTGCCGGCGCAGTGGCCGGCGCAGTGACCGGCGCAGTGACCGGTAATCGCGCAGGGCGGCCGCAGTGAGGGCCGCCCTGCGTTACACTCGAATGCTGCGCCGCACCCTAACCGCAACATAGCGCAACATAGCGCCTGGCGGCAACCAATCCCGAGACAACCGCAATACAAGACCATGGACAGCCAGTACAACCCGAACAATATCTTTGCGAAGATCCTGCGCGGCGAGATGCCGTGCATCAAGGTGTACGAGGACGATGACACCATCGCCTTCATGGACATCATGCCGCAGGCCGACGGCCATACGCTGGTGGTGCCCAAGGAAGCCGCGGTCAATCTCTTCGACCTGTCGGAGCACGGCGCACAGTCAGCCATCGTGGCCACCCAGCGCGTGGCGCGCGCGGTGCGCGCCGCCTTCAGCCCCGACGGCATCTCGATCGGCCAGTTCAACGGCGCAGCGGCGGGCCAGACCGTGCCGCACGTGCATTTCCACATCGTGCCGCGCTACAACGACCAGGCGCTGCGCGGCCACGCGCGCGACATGCAGGAGCCGGAAGTCCTCAAGGGACATGCCGAACGCATCATCGCCGCGCTGAGCAAGCAGGCGGACTGAAACCAGACATCCATAAGCACCAGCAAGCAACCAGCAAACAGAGGAAGAGAAGATGGCAATCAGGACAGTGGGTATCGTGGGTGCCGGCACCATGGGCAATGGCATCGCCCAGGCCTGCGCAGTGGTCGGCCTGGACGTGGTGATGGTCGACATCAGCGACGCCGCCGTGCAGAAGGGCGTGGCCACCGTGGCGGGCAGCCTCGACCGGCTGATCAAGAAGGAAAAGCTGACCGAGGCGCAGAAGGCCGAGGCACTGGCGCGCATCCAGGGCAGCACGTCGTATGACGACCTGAAGGCCGCCGATATCGTGATCGAGGCCGCCACCGAGAACTACGACCTGAAGGTCAAGATCCTCAAGCAGATCGACGGCATCGTCGGCGAGAACGTGATCATCGCGTCCAACACCTCGTCGATCTCGATCACCAAGCTGGCCGCGGTGACTTCGCGCGCCGACCGCTTTATCGGCATGCACTTCTTCAACCCGGTGCCGGTGATGGCCCTGGTCGAACTGATCCGCGGCCTGCAGACCAGCGACGCCACCCACGCCGACGTGGAAGCGCTGGCCAAGGCACTGGGCAAGTACCCGATCACGGTCAAGAACAGCCCGGGCTTTGTCGTCAACCGCATCCTGTGCCCGATGATCAATGAAGCCTTCTGCGTGCTGGGCGAAGGCCTGGCCTCGCCGGAAGAGATCGACGAAGGCATGAAGCTGGGCTGCAACCACCCCATCGGGCCGCTGGCGCTGGCTGACATGATCGGCCTGGACACCATGCTGGCCGTGATGGAAGTGCTGTACACCGAATTCGCCGATCCGAAGTACCGTCCGGCGATGCTGATGCGTGAGATGGTGGCTGCGGGTTACCTGGGCCGCAAGACGGGTCGTGGGGTGTACGTCTACAGCAAGTAATCTGCGCGGCACCTGCTGCACGCAGACTGCCCGCTTCCGCTCGGAAGCGGGCTGCAGTATCCGCGGTTATCGGTGGCCGTGCCAGCGGCTTCCAGCCTTGCCCCGTGGTGCCTTCGTCCCGGCGGTCCCGGATCTCGCTTACATGGCGTTACATGCCGAAACACTCCGCCGCATTTGGTAACGGGAATGCGCGGTAGAGTGCACGCTCCGTTTACGACAGACGAATCACAATGCTCCCTCAGGTTCTTGTTGCCGCCCTTCTGGCTGGTGCGGTCTCCCTGCTTGCTGCCCGATCGGCCATGGCGCATGTCGACGTGGGTGTACATATCGGCGTGCCCGCCCCGGTCTACGTGGCGCCGGCGCCGGTCTATGTGGCGCCGCCGGCGCCCATGGTCTACGCCCCGCGCTATGGTCATGCGTGGCACGGCCACCACCATCGCCACCACCGGCACCACCGGCACCACCGGCACCACCGGCACCATCACCATCGGCACCACGACCACGGCTATCACCGTCGCCACGGGCATCACGGACACCACGGCCACCATGGCCATCGCGGCCACCGTGGCCACGACGACTGAACGCCGCACCGGCTGAGGGGCCGTCGGCAGGCCCCCGGACGGCGCTGCGTCAGCGCAGCAGCACCAGCCGCGGCACCGCGTCGGCGCCGCTCCACACCACCGCGTTCTGGCCGTATTTCTCGCCCAGCAAGCGCGCATCCTCAAGCGACAGGCCCGGCACCAGAAGGCTGGGCTCGGCCGGCCAGCCGTTGGCGGGATGCTTGCCGGCGGCCTCGATCGCACGCAATCCCATGCGCGCAATGTCCTGCGCCAGCGCCTGCTGGCGCGCCGCGTTGGCGTTGTCGTCGCAACGCTGGCTGAAGGGATTGGCTGCGGTAATGAAGGCGCTGCACGCTACGCCAAGCAACTTGTGCAGCGTTGCCAGCGGCGCGCTGGCCTGGTCGACCCGCAGGATCATCGGCGTATCGCCCAGCACGCGATAGTGCGTTTCGCGATAGGCCTGCAGCGTGGCCGCGTTGATGACGGTGGCCACCGCTACTCCCCGTACTGCCGCAATCCGTCGAGGTCCAGCACTTCGATCACGCCGTAGTCCACCCGCACCAGCCGCTGCTGCTCCAGCACCTTGAGCGCCTGGTTGGCGCGCTGGCGCGAGATGCCGGCAAGCAGGCCGATTTCTTCCTGCGAGATCTCCAGCGTCTTGCCGATGCCGGGGTACAGGTGCTCATTGAACAGCGACGACACGGCGCGTGCCACGCGCGAGTCGATGTCCAGCGAGCGTTCATATTCCACCGCCGCGATGAACTGCCCCAGGCGCTCGTTGAGCTGCGTCAGCAGGAAGCGGGTGAAAGGCAGGCTCGTCTCCAGCAACCACTGAAAAGTCTCGAGCGGCAGGAAGGCGATGGTCGAGCGGCGCAGTGCCATCACGTCGTACTTGCGGATCTCCGACTTGAGCACCGCACCTTCACCGAACCAGCCGCCGGTGGGCACGCCGGTAAAGGTCACCGACTTGCCCGACGGCGAGACCGTGGTGATCTTGACGATGCCCTCGAGCACGCCCATCCAGTGTTCAGCCTTGTCGCCTTTGTGGCAGACGTAGTCGCCCTGGCTGTATTCATGCACGCACATCGCGCGGCGCACGCGTTCGCGCTGCTCGGGGCTCAGGTCTGCTGCCCACACGCAGCGGTCGACAAAATCGTTCAGCATGGCCTGCAAAAGCTCCCGTAGGGATTAACCCGGAATTGTCACCGGCGTGACAACCCGGGTGGTTGGCATGGGCTATCGTACGATCACAACGGAACCGCGGGTGCCAGAAAGGGCACGCCGGGAAGGCAGAAGACGCTTCCCCCGGCCCCTCCAGACAAGGCACAGACGGGCTTGATGCGATGCGGCAGATGCCGCCGGGCAAAGCAAGCCAAGTATAACGACCGGACCGGCGCTTGACACCGGGCGTGGACCCCCCACGCCGGAGGGACAGGAGACAGCGATGCAGGAATCGTCGGCGACGACCTTCCCGCGATGGCTGCTGGCACACGCCCAGCAGCGGCCGGAGCATCCGGCCTATCGCGAGAAGGATCTCGGCATCTGGCAGACATACAGCTGGGCCCAGGCGGCACAGCAGGTGAGGGCGCTGGCATGTGGTCTGGCCGCGCTCGGTTTCAAGCGCGGCATGAACCTGGCGGTGGTTGGCGACAACCGCCCCCGCCTGTACTGGGCCATGACCGCGGCGCAGGCGCTGGGCGGCGTGCCGGTGCCGCTGTACCAGGACGCCATCGCCAACGAGATGGTGTACGTGCTCAACGATGCGGAGGTCGACTTCGCCATCGTCGAGGACCAGGAGCAGGTCGACAAGCTGCTGGAAGTCGAGGCCCAGCTGGCCGAGTCCGGCCGCGTCGTGCGCCATGTCATCTATGAAGATCCGCGCGGCCTGCGCGACTACGAACATCCCTCGCTGATGTCATATGAGCGGTTGCAGGAGCTGGGGCGCGAATACGACCAGGCGCATCCGGGCTTCTATGACGACGCGATTGCCGCGGGCCAGCCTGACGACACCGCGATCATCCTCTACACCTCCGGCACCACCGGCAAGCCCAAGGGCGTGTGCCATTCGCATGCGGGTTTGATCGGCTCCGCGCGCCATGGCTGCGCGTTCGACGGCCTGACCGCGAAGGACGACGTGCTGTCGTACCTGCCGATGGCATGGGTGGGCGACAACCTGTTCTCCTATGCGCAGGCGATGGTGGCGGGCTTCACGGTGAATTGCCCCGAATCGCGCGAGACCGTGATGACCGACCTGCGCGAGATCGGCCCAACTTATTACTTTGCACCGCCGCGTATCTATGAAGGCCTGCTGACGCAGGTGATGATCCGCATGGAAGATGCGGGCTGGATCAAGCGCAAGCTGTTCCACTGGGCGATGGACGTGGCGCGCCGCTGCGGCGCGGATATCCTCGACGGACGCCGGGTGTCCGCCATGGAGCGCGCGCGCTACGCACTGGGCGAAGCGCTGGTGTACGGCCCGCTGCGCAATGTGCTCGGCATGAGCCGTATCCGCGTGGGCTATACCGCCGGCGAGGCGATCGGCCCGGACCTGTTCCGCTTCTACCGCTCCATCGGCGTGAACCTGAAGCAGTTCTACGGCCAGACCGAGACCTGCGCCTACGTGTGCCTGCAGCCCGACGGGCAGGTCAAGTTCGATTCCGTGGGACCGGCCGCGCCGGGCATGGAGATCCGCATCGCCGACAACGGCGAGGTGCTGGTGCGCGGCGTGGGCCTGCTCAAGTCCTACTACAAGCGCGACGACGCCACGCGCGAGGCCATCAACGACGAGGGCTACTTCATGACCGGCGATGCCGGCGTGATCGATGCCGACGGCCACCTGAAGATCATCGACCGTGCCAAGGACGTGGGCAAGCTGGCCGACGGCTCGATGTTCGCGCCCAAGTACATCGAGAACAAGCTCAAGTTCTTCCCGTACATCAAGGAAGCGGTGGCTTTCGGCAATGGCCGCGACCAGGTCTGCGCCTTCATCAACATCGACTTCGAGGCAGTGGGCAACTGGGCCGAGCGCCGCCACCTGCCGTACGCGGGCTACATCGACCTGGCCGCTCAACCGGACGTGATCGCGATGATCGGCGAATGCGTGGACCAGGTGAATGCCGACCTGGCCAACGATCCGATGCTGGCAGGCTCGCAGGTCGCGCGCTTCCTGATCCTGCACAAGGAACTGGACCCCGACGACGACGAGCTGACGCGCACGCGCAAGGTGCGCCGCGGCTATATCGCCGAGAAATACGGCGTGCTGGTGGATGCGCTCTACGCGGGCAAGTCCGAGCAGTTCATCGAGACGCGCGTCAAGTTCGAAGACGGGCGCGAGGGCAGCGTGTCGGCCACGCTGAAGCTGGTCGACGCCAAGCGGCTGCCGGTGGCAGCGCGCGCGGCATAGCTGAACAAGGGCGGAGGCAGCAACATGACGCAAGTGGCATGGCAAGGCGCCGGCAAGCGCGAATGGACCGGCGCGGCGCGCACCGATGCAAGCGGGGCAGGCGGCGGTGGCGCGATCGCGCCCGCGGGCCCGCTGTCCCCGGCGGGACTGGCGAACGATAGCGGCGCGCAACCCGGCACGCAGCACGCGCAGCGTACCGGCGAACAAGCCCGCACCGGCGGCGAGGTGATCCTGGACCTGCAGCACATCTCGCTGTCGTTCGGTGGCGTGAAGGCGCTGACCGATATCTCGTTCGATGTCTGCGAGCACGAGATACGCGCCATCATCGGCCCCAACGGCGCGGGCAAGAGTTCGATGCTGAACGTGATCAATGGCGTGTACCACCCGCAGCAGGGGCGCATCGTGTTCCGCGGCGAGGAGCGCAAGCAGATGCACCCGACCGCCGCCGCGCGGCAGGGCATCGCGCGCACGTTCCAGAACATCGCGCTGTTCAAGGGCATGACGGTGCTCGACAACATCATGACCGGGCGCAACACGCAATTCCGCACCGGGCTGTTCGCGCATGCGCTGTGGTGGGGGCCGGCCCGCAATGAAGAGATGCGCCACCGCCAGAAGGTGGAGGAAGTGATCGATTTCCTGGAGATCCAGTCGATCCGCAAGACGCCGGTGGGACGCCTGCCGTATGGCTTGCAGAAGCGCGTGGAGCTGGCGCGCGCGCTCGCCGCCGAGCCTTCGATGCTGCTGCTCGACGAACCGATGGCCGGCATGAACGTGGAAGAGAAGCAGGACATGTGCCGCTTCATCCTCGATGTGAACCGGCAGTTCGGCACCACCATCGTGCTGATCGAGCACGACATGGGCGTGGTGATGGATATCTCGGACCGCGTGGTGGTGCTGGACTACGGCAAGAAGATCGGCGACGGCACGCCGGAGGAGGTGAAGGCGAATCCGGATGTCATCAAGGCGTACCTGGGAACTTCACATTGAGCGCGGTGTGCTCCCCTCTCCCGCGCGCGGGAGAGGGGCCGGGGAAGAGGGCAGGCGCTGGCAATATCGACGCGCGTCACTTCGTTGAGGCTCCGGCCCTCTCCCCCAACCCCTCTCCCGCAAGCGGGAGAGGGGAGCCGGACAGCGGTATTGGTAGACCAACAGAAGCAAGCAAAGGCAAATCATGACGTTCTTCGTTGAAATCCTGCTCGGCGGCCTGCTGTCGGGACTGATGTACTCGCTGGTGGCGCTGGGCTTCGTGCTGATCTTCAAGGCCTCGGGCGTGTTCAACTTTGCCCAGGGCGCGATGGTCTACTTTGCCGCGCTGGCGGTGGTGGGGCTGATGGACAAGGGCATGCCGATGTGGGCGGCGGTGATCGGCGCCTTCGTGGTGATGATCCTGGTCGGCATGAGCACCGAGCGCTTCGTGCTGCGCAA
The DNA here is from genome assembly GCF_044748965.1 of Cupriavidus sp. NPDC089707. Classification (NCBI taxonomy): domain Bacteria; kingdom Pseudomonadati; phylum Pseudomonadota; class Betaproteobacteria; order Burkholderiales; family Burkholderiaceae; genus Cupriavidus; species Cupriavidus sp. NPDC089707. Next base: position 21,633 of record NZ_JBIVHB010000017.1, on the reverse strand, counting down.
GCTGGTCAACCAGCCGCCGATCACGCTGTTCATGGCGACCATCGGGTTGTCGTTCTTCCTGGAAGGGCTGGGGCCGCTCTTGTTCGGCAATGAAGTGCGACCGATCAACCTGGGTATCGTCGACGAGCCGATCGAATCGATCCTGACCAACTTCAACATCGTCATCTCCAAGTTTGACCTCGCCGCAGCGGGGATTGCCGGCGCGCTGGTGGGTTCGCTGGCGCTGTTCTTCCAGTACACCAAGGTCGGCCGCGCGCTGCGCGCGGTGGCGGATGACCACCAGGCCGCGCTGTCGCTGGGCATTCCGCTGCAGAACATCTGGGCGATTGTGTGGGGTGTGGCGGGCTTCGTCGCGCTGGTGGCGGGCATGCTGTGGGGCTCGCGCAATGGCGTGCAGTTCGCGCTGACGCTGACCGCGCTGAAGGCGCTGCCGGTGCTGATCCTGGGTGGCTTCACTTCGGTGCCCGGCGCCATCGTCGGCGGGCTGATCATCGGCGCGTCGGAGAAGCTGGCCGAGATCTACATCCCGCCGGTGTTCCAGTCGATGTTCGGCGGCAATTTCGGCGGCATCGAAGGGTGGTTCCCGTATGTGTTTGCCTTGCTCTTCCTGCTGGTGCGGCCTGAAGGGCTGTTCGGCGAAAAGCACATTGATCGCGTCTGACCGACTTCGCACAGGAGAGTTGCCATGTTTTATCGTGAAGCCGGCCAGTTCAAGACCAGCTACGTTGCCGACAGCCAGATCTTCCCGATCCGCCAGGACCGCATCGGCTTTGCCGTCCTGATGGCCGTGGCGTTTGTGGCGATCCCGTTCGTCGGATCGGAATACTGGTTCTCGGCCATCCTGATTCCGTTCCTGATCTTCTCGCTGGCGGCGCTGGGCCTCAATATCCTGACCGGCTACGCCGGGCAGCTGTCGCTCGGCACTGCGGCCTTCATGGCGGTGGGGGCTTACGCGGCCTACAACTTCCAGTTGCGCATCGAAGGCATCCCGGTGCTGCTGTCGTTCCTGCTGGCCGGGCTGTCGGCGGCGCTGGTGGGCGTGGCGTTCGGCCTGCCCTCGCTGCGCATCAAGGGGTTCTACCTGGCGGTGGCCACGCTGGCAGCGCAGTTCTTCGTGGTATGGGCGCTGACCAAGTTCCCCTGGTTCTCCAACAACAGCTCGTCGGGCGTGATCACGGCGCAGCGGCTGGACCTGTTCGGCATTGCCATCGATACGCCGGTGAAGAAGTACCTGTTCGTGCTGGCCATCGTTACGGTGCTCGCGCTGATCGCCAAGAACCTGGTGCGGTCGGCGACGGGCCGCGCCTGGATGTCGGTGCGCGACATGGACGTGGCGGCCGAGGTGATCGGCATCCCGCTGATGCGCACCAAGCTGATGGCGTTCGCGGTCAGCTCGTTCTACTGCGGCGTCGCCGGCGCGCTGTATGCCTTCTGCTACCTGGGCTCGGTCGAGCCGGACGGCTTCTCGCTGGACCTGTCGTTCCGCGTGCTGTTCATGATCATCATCGGCGGCGTGGGCAGCATCCTGGGCTCGTTCCTGGGCGCTGCGTTCATCCTGCTGCTGCCGATCTTCCTGGACAACGTGCTGCCGCCGCTGGCCGCGCTGCTGCACCTGCCCTTTACCAATGCCACCGTGTCGCACATCCAGATGATGGTGTTCGGCGGGCTCATCATCTTCTTCCTGATCGTGGAGCCGCACGGGCTGGCCCGGCTGTGGCAGATCGCCAAGGAGAAGCTGAGGCTGTGGCCATTCCCCCACTGACGGGGTGGGACCAGACTTACCGCAGTGCCTGTTTGTCATCCGAAGCATTGACGCTTCAGCATAACGAAACGCCCCACCGAGGGCGAAGGAGACTGTCATGACCAACCTGATCCGCAATGTGCAACGCGCCGCCCTGGTGGTCAGCGCCGCGGCTGCACTGCTGGCGCCGGCGGCGCCGGCACTGGCGCAAAGCAATGAGCAGTTCGTCGCGCTGCCGAGCTATCGCGTGGGGCCGTATGGCGCCAACGGGCAGTCCTGGTTCGGTGGTTTCATCGACTACCTCAACTACGTCAACCTGAAGGAAGGCGGCGTCAACGGCGTCAAGCTGAGCTGGGAAGAGTGCGAGACCGAGTACAACAACGCCAAGGGCGTTGAGTGCTATGAGCGCCTGAAGGCCAAGAACGCCACCACCAAGGGCACCGCGTATCACGCCATGTCCACCGGCATTTCCTACGCGCTGGTCGACAAGACCGCCGCCGACAAGGTGCCGCTGGTGATGATGGGCTATGGCCGCACCGACGCGGTGGACGGCTCGGTGTTCCCCTATGCGTTCCCGCTGGTGACCACGTACCAGATGCAGGTGTCGGCGATCGTCAAGTACCTGGCCTCGAAGAACAAGGGCTCGCTGGCCGGCAAGAAGATCGTCTACCTGTACCACGACTCCGCCTACGGCAAGGAGCCGATCGTGGCGCTGCAGGCAGAGGCCAGGATCGGCAAGTTCAACCTGGTGGAGATCCCGGTCGCGAACCCTGGCAACGAACAGGGCGCGCAATGGCTGAAGATCCGCCAGGAAAATCCCGACTACGTGATCTTCTGGGGCTGGGGCGTGATGAACCAGACCGCGCTGAAGGCTGCGCAGAAGGTCGGCTTCTCGCGCGAGAAGATGATCGGCTCGTGGTGGGCAGGCTCCGAAGAGGACACGGTGCCGGCGGGTGATGCGTCCAAGGGCTACATGAGCGCGACCTGGAACGTCGCGGGCAAGGGTGTGCCGCTGATCGCCGATATCGAGAAGGTGGTCTACGGCGCCGGCAAGGGCAATATGCAGGACAAGGCCAAGGTTGGTTCGGTGCTCTACAACCGCGGGGTGTCGGCCGCAGTGGTGACGGTCGAGGCCATCCGCGTGGCCCAGGCCAAGTTCGGCAAGGGCAAGGTCATGAGTGGCGAGCAGATGCGCTGGGCCTTCGAGAACCTGAACCTGACCAATGCCCGCCTGCAGCATCTAGGCGCCACCGGCCTGCTCCCCGAAATCAAGACCAGCTGCGACAACCACGAAGGTTCCGGCAAGGTGAAGATCCAGCAATGGGACGGTACCAAGTGGGTGGTGGTGTCCGACTGGATCGAAGGCAACAAGAGCCTGATCCACCCGCTGTTCAAGGCCAATGCCGCGCAGTATGCGAAGGAGAAGGGGATCACGCCGGCGTGCTCGAAGTCTTGATGGGCCGCAACCTCCGACTGTTTGCTCCCCTCTCCCGCTTGCGGGAGAGGGGCAGGGGGAGAGGGCTGGCGCTGGCAATAGCGACCGCATTGACTTCGTGGCAGCGCCTGCCCTAGCCCTCTCCCAGAGGGAGAGGGGGCACCCAATCGGCAATCCGCAAGCACAACCGCCCTACCGCAACACCAATCCGAGCCGCACTATGAGCCTCCTGTCCATCAACAACATCGAAGTCATCTACGATCACGTGATCCTGGTGCTCAAGGGCGTTTCGCTCGAGGTGCCGGAAGGCAAGATTGTGGCGCTGCTGGGCGCCAACGGCGCGGGCAAGACCACGACGCTGAAGGCGATCTCCAACCTGCTGCACGCCGAACGCGGCGACGTCACCAAGGGCACCATCGAGTATCGCGGCGACCGCGTCGACCAGCTCACGCCCAACGACCTGGTACGCCGCGGCGTGATCCAGGTGATGGAGGGTCGCCATTGCTTCGCGCACTTGACCATCGAAGAGAACCTGCTCACCGGCGCATACACGCGCGGCCTGTCGCGGTCGCAGACGCGCGATGAGCTGGAGAAGATCTACAACTACTTCCCGCGCCTGAAGACGCGCCGCAAGTCGCAGGCGGGCTACACCTCGGGAGGCGAGCAGCAGATGTGCGCGATCGGCCGGGCCATGATGGCCAAGCCCGCGATGATCTTGCTCGACGAACCGTCGATGGGCCTGGCGCCGCAGATCGTCGAGGAAATCTTCGAGATCGTGCGCGACCTGAATTCGCGCGAGAAGGTCAGCTTCCTGCTGGCCGAGCAAAACACCATGGTGGCACTGCGCTATGCCGACTACGGCTACATCCTGGAAAACGGCCGCGTGGTGATGGACGGCGACGCCGAGTCGCTGCGCACCAACGAGGACGTGAAGGAGTTCTACCTGGGCGTGGCCGCCAACGACGCGGATGGCGGCGCGCGCAAGTCCTTCCGTGACGTGAAGAGCTATCGCCGGCGCAAGCGCTGGCTGGCCTGAGAAGGGCGTATAGGCCGGCTGCGCGGGCCGTATCGAGCCCGGCGATGCTCGCCGTACCGCGGGTCTGCGGTTGCGGCTGCGCTTCTCGGACTCGCGACGGCCCGCTTGCTGCGGTCTCTGCGCCCGCTGCGCCCCTTTTTGGACACGCTCTACTATCCATACAGACCTTTGCCACTCACGGCAGCACTGATCATGCCCGAATACTTCGATTCGCTCGAAACCCGCGCGCCGGCAGTCCGCGAGCAGGCGCTTCTTGCCGCCCTGGCTCGCCAGGTGGCCCACGCGCGCGACAACGCACCGTATTTCACCGAGCTGCTGCGCGACGTGGATCCGCGCTCGCTGACGTCGCGCGAGGCGCTGGCAGCATTGCCCGTAACGCGCAAGTCCGACCTGACCGCACGCCAGCGCGCGCTGCCGCCGCTGGGCGGCCTCAATGCGACGCCGCTGGGCGGGCTGCGCCATGTATTCCAGTCACCCGGCCCGATCCATGAGCCCGACGGCCACGACGCTGACTGGTGGCGCACGGCCCGCGCCATGCACGCCGCGGGCTTCCGTGCCGGCGACCTGGTCTACAACACCTTTTCCTACCATTTCACGCCGGCCGGCATGATGATGGAGACCGGCGCGCACAAGCTGGGCTGCTGTGTGTTCCCCGCGGGCGTCGGCCAGACCGAGTCGCAGGTGCAGGCATTGGCCAGCCTGCAGCCGGCGGCCTACGCGGGCACGCCATCGTTCCTGAAGCTGCTGCTGGAACGCGGGGACGAGATGGGCCTGCCATGCACCAGCCTCACGAAGGCACTGGTCTCCGGCGAGGCGCTGCCGCCGTCATTGCGCGCGTGGTTCCAGCAACGCGGGGTGCGCGTGCGGCAGATGTACGGCAGCGCGGATCTCGGGCTGATTGCTTATGAGACCGAGGGCGGCGACGGCTGGGTGGTGGACGAGGGGGTGCTGGTGGAGATCGTCGAGCCGGGCGGTACACGGCCGATGCCTGAAGGCGAGACCGGCGAGGTGGTGGTGACGGTGCTGGGCAACGGCGACTATCCGCTGATCCGCTTCGGCACCGGCGACCTGTCGGCGGTGGTTGCCGAGTCCTCGCAGCGGCCGAGCCCGTGCGGGCGCACAAATATCCGGCTCAAGGGCTGGCTGGGTCGCGCGGACCAGGCCACCAAGGTCAAAGGCATGTTTGTGCATCCGGGGCAGGTGGCCGACGTATTGCGCCGCCATCCGGAAATCCGCGCCGCGCGGCTGGTGGTGACCGGCGATCCTGGCGCGGACGTGATGACGTTGCGCTGCGAGGCAACGCGCGAGGATGCGGAACTGCAGCGCGCAGTGGCCGAGTCGCTGCGCGAGGTGATGCGATTGCGCGGAGAGGTGGCGTTCGTGGCGGCAGGGTCGTTGCCGCAGGACGGGAAGGTGATCGAGGATGCGCGGCGGTATGAGTGAAATCCGGGTGATCGGGCTGGCGGACTTCGTTGATACGCCGGCCCTCTCCCCCGGCCCCTCTCCCGCAAGCGGGCGAGGGGAGCAAACCGTTGGTGTACGAGGGCGTTCGAGCTTGCGACCAACTCTGGCCATCGCTCCCTCTCCCGCAAGCGGGCGAGGGGAGCGACCGTTGGTGTACGAAAGCGTTCGCGCTCGCCACTAACCCTGGCAATCGCACCCCTCTCCCGCTAGCGGGAGAGGGGTGGGGGAGAGGGCCGATGCGTCAATGAAGTCAGTCGCCCCAATCGACCGCAGTCAAGACTCCCCGCCCTCCGCAGGCCGCGTTGGCAATCGGACCATCCACACACTCACCCCCACCGCGCAAGCCAGCAATGCCGCCGATGCAACCGGCCGCCCCCGCAGCAGCCACGCCGTCGTTCCCATCGACACCCACATCATCGACAGCGCCAGACACTTCGCCTTGAACGGGATGCTCCGGTGCCGCTGCCAGTCGCTGACCAGCGGCCCGAAGCGCGGATGCCCCATCAGCCAGCCGTGAAAGCGCTGGGAACCGCGCGCGAAGCACGCCGCGGCCAGCAGCACGAACGGCGTGGTCGGCAGCACCGGCAGGAAAATCCCAAGCACGCCCAGCAGCAGGCAGAGCCCGCCCAGCGCCACCCAGACGGCGCGCAGCACGCGCTGGCGGTGGCTCAGCTCGGCTTCAGGATCAGGCGAAAGTTCAGGGTTGGAAGGCGGCAATGGTCGAACAAAGGGCCGCAAAGCGGCCCCGGTGATGGATCGGTCAGCGCGAAATCCCAAGCCGCGCCTTGGCCGCATCGTACTCCGCTTTCATGCGCGCGACGATCTCGCCAGCGCTCGGGATGTCGTGGATCTGGCCCACGCCCTGGCCGGCGCCCCAGATGTCCTTCCACGCCTTGGTCTTGGAGCTGCCGCTGGAGAAGTCCATCCTGGTCTTGTCGGCCACCGGCAGGTTGTCAGGGTCCAGGCCCGCGTTGCTGATGCTCTCGCGGATGTAGTTGCCGTGCACGCCCGTGAACAGGTTGGTGTAGACGATATCGGCGGCGGCCGAGCTGGTGATCGACTGCTTGTACGTTTCCGCTGCGTGCGCCTCCTGCGAGGCGATGAAGCGCGTGCCCACGTAGGCGAAGTCGGCGCCCATGGCCTGCGCCGCCAGCACTGCCTCGCCCGTGGCGATCGAGCCCGACAGCGCGATCGGGCCGTCGAAAATCTTGCGCACTTCGCCCACCAGCGCGAATGGCGACAGCATGCCGGCATGGCCGCCGGCGCCGGCCGCGACCAGGATCAGGCCGTCGACACCGGACTCGACCGCCTTCTCGGCATGGCGCAGGCTGATCACGTCGTGCAGCACGATGCCGCCATAGCTGTGCACCGCGTCGATCAGCTCCTTGGGCGGCGCGCGCAGCGAGGTGATGAAGATCGGCACCTTGTGTTCGACGCAGACCTTGATGTCATGCTCGAGCCGCGCGTTGGACGCGTGCACGATCTGGTTGACCGCGATGGGCCCGACCGGCGCGCCCGGGTTGGCGGCCTTGAATGCGGCCAACTCGTCCTGGATCTGCGTCAGCCATTCGCCGAGCAGCTCCGCGGGGCGCGCGTTCAGCGCCGGGAACGAACCGACGATGCCAGCCTTGCACTGCGCCAGCACCAGTTCGGGATAGCTGACGATGAACATGGGCGAGGCAATCACGGGCAGGGCCAGGTTCTGCAGGACCTGGGGCAGTTGCTTGGCGGCGGGCATGGTGTCTCCTGAACCACTGGCGGGCACGTGGAACGTGCCCTAAATGAACGGTCGTTCGATTATAGGGAGTTTCTGGCGTGCGTCGCTAGAAGCCCAAGTCTATGCCGATCCGGCGCGCCATGGCAGGCGGGTCAGTCCGCGGGCAGCGTCAGTTCGGCCATTGCGCCGCCGTCCGGCCGGTTGGCCAGCGTCACGCTGCCATGATGCAGCGCCGCCACCTCGCGCGCAAAGCACAGGCCCAGGCCAATGCTCTTGTCGGCGCCCTGCGGGCGCGGCAGGGAGTAGAAGCGCTCGAACACGCGCGGCAGCGCATAGTCGGGGATCCCGGGGCCGTGGTCGGCCACCGTGACCGCCAGTTGCGCGCCGCGCCGTTGCAGCCGCACCGCGATGGCGCTGTCGGCGGGCGCGAAGTCGATGGCATTTTCCAGCAGGTTGGCGATGGCCTGGCGCAGCAGGAACGGGTCGCCCGCCACCACGTCGGGGCTTGGCAATACCTCCAGCCGCAGCGCCACGCCGCGCTGCCGCGCGCGCGGTTCCAGCTCGGCGCACAGCCGGGCCAGCATCTCGCCTAATCGCACCGGCTCGCGTGTTTCCAGCCGCTGCCGTTGTTCCACCTCCGCCAGCGCCAGCAGCTTGCGGATCATGGTTTCCAGCCGGCCGGACTGCGCGCGGATATTGGCGACGAAGCGCTCGCGGTCCGCCGCCGGCATCTCCTCCTGCAGCAACTCGGCGGCGCCGCCGATCGCCGCCAGCGGGCTCTTCATCTCGTGCGTCAGCGTGTGGATGTAGTGCTCGACATACTGCTTGTCTTCGAGCCGCTCGCGCATGCTCTGCACCGCGCGGCCCAGCTCGGCCAGCTCGCTGGTGCCGCGCAGCGGCATCTCGGCGCGCTCGCCGGCGGCCACCGCACGCGCATAGGCGCGCAGCCGGCGCAAGCCAAGCACCAGCCACAGCGTGCAGGCCAGCCCGATCACGCACGCAGTGCCGATCAGCAGCCCGCCGTACAGCAGGATACGGTGCTGGCTGCGTGCGATGAAGGGTGCCATCGTGGCATTGGGCTTGGCCACCGTGAGCGCGCCGATGATGCCGTTGCCGTCGCGGATGGGGGCGGCCACGTACATCACGGTGCTGGCCTCGTCGTCCGGATCGCTGCGTGTGCTGCGCGCGCCGTACTCGCCGCGCAGCGTCAGGTAGACATCGTTCCAGCGCGAGTAGTCGCGGCCCACGTCGGTGCCGGTAGAGTCGTAGCGGACGATGCCGTTGGCATCGGTGACATAGACGCGATAGCCGATGCTGTCCTTGTGCATGCCCCACACGTCCGCATTGACCGGCGCTTCGCGCAGCGCCGCCATGCGCCGCGCGAAGTCGCCGTCGGCGATGCGGCCGGCCTTCATGTCGTCCGCGGCCAGCGCGGCCAGCACGTGGGCGGTGTCGATCAGCGTGTCTTCCATCGCCTGCCGCACGCCGGGCTTGACCTCCTGCACGAACACGCGCAGCGTCAGCACCGTCGCCAGGCCGACGATCAGGAAGAAGCCGAAGAAGATGCGCAGGCCGATCCGCATGGCGCGCTCAGGACGGCACGGGATCGAGCGAATAGCCCATGCCGCGGTGCGTGCGGATGCGCTCCGCGCCTTCGCCTTCCGGCGTGGCGTCGCGCAGCTTGGCGCGCAGTGTCTTGACATGGGTGTCGACGGTGCGGTCGCTGGTGTCGAGGGCGTCCTGCCAGACCAGTTCCATCAGCTGCGCGCGGGTGTAGAGGCGGCCCGGGTGCGCCACCAGCAGTGCCAGCAGCAGGTATTCGTAGCGGGTCAGGTCCAGCCAGCGGCCGCGGTAGGCTAGCCGTGCGCCGTCGGCGTCGTGGGTGAAGCCGGCGTCGGCGGCCGCGGGTGCAGCGCCGCCGCGCGCGCGGCGCAGGATGGCGCGCACGCGCGCGGCCAGCTCGCGCGGCGAGAACGGTTTGACCACGTAGTCGTCGGCGCCGATCTCCAGGCCGACGATACGGTCGATCTCCTCATGGCGCGCGGTCAGGAAGATCACCGGCGCATCGCAGAAGGTGCGCAGCGTGCGGCAGACCTCGAAGCCGTTCACATCGGGCAGGCCAACGTCCAGGATCACCAGGTCGGCCGCATCGATGCGCATCCGCGCCAGCGCGGCGCTGCCCAGCGTGCAGTGCTCGGCCTGCATGCCATCGGTGCGCAGGGCGTAGAGGATGGTATCGGCGATGGCCTGCTCGTCTTCCACCACCAGGATGCGCGCTTGTTCCATGCCCGGCATTCTAGTCCACGTCAGAGGCTGGGCACCGTGCGCGGCGGCGGCGCGGCCTGGCCGCCGCGGCGCTTGTGGAAGTAGATCTGCTCGGCTGCCCAGCGCAGCGGCGGTGAATACAGCATCAGGTCGAAGGGCCAGTCGCACTGGAAGCGGTCGAACATCCAGCGCAGCGCGCGCTTGCCGCGAAAGCGTGGCGCGCTGGCGGCGGCTACGGCTTCCGGCGCCGGGCCGTTGTGCAGCAGGTGTTCGGCGATGGCGTTGCCGACCGATTCGCCATGGGCAAAGGCGTAGTGGATGCCGCCGGCTGTCAGGGGCGAGACGATGCCGGCGGCGTCGCCGGTCAGGATCACGCCGTCGCGAGCAATTGGCATGGCGGGGCCGCCGCACGGGATCAGGCCGGCGCGGGTGGCGGCGGGCCGCGTCAGTTCGGGCAGGCCGGCGCGTGTGCGTACATGGGCGAGCAAGCCGTCGAGGTCGGGGGCGCGGCCGTGACGGGGCAAATAGCGCAGTGCCAGGCCGGCCTGGACGCCGGTGGGGTTTTGTGCGATCCAGCCTATGTAGCCGGGGGCGAAGCGGCGGGTGATGAAGCAATGGAGCATGGCGGGATCGGGGAGGGAGAGGCCGGGGAATTCGTATTCGATGCCATACAGGAAATTGTGTGTGAAGACGAGGCCCGCGCATTGCGCGACGCGTGATTTGGCGCCGTCGGCGCCGATCAGGTAGCGGGTGGTGCCGACGCCGGTTACGTGCCAGCCGCCGCGGCGTGGTGCGGCGCGGATGAACGACTGGCCCAGGCGCAGTGTTGCGCCGTGGCGCACCAGCTCGTTGGCTAGCCAGCGCATCAGGTTGGGGGTGTCGGTGGTGTGGAAGTAGTAGCCTGGGGCGGCCAGGTCCAGGCTGCGCAGGCGTGGGGAGTAGAGTCGCACGCGGTTGACGCGGTGTATGCAGTCGGCGGGGGCGCGGCCTAGCCAGGTTTGTTCGACGGCTTCTTTGACGAGGATGCCGGTGGTGTGGAGTTTTGCGCCTGGGTCGGGTTTGCGTTCGAGGACCAGGACGCGCAGGCCGGCGCGGGCGGCGGCCAGGGCGCAGGCTGCGCCGGCGAAGCTGGCGCCGGATACTACGAGGTCGTAGTCGAAGGTTGGCATGTTGGAGTGGCTTCTTGGTGAGGGGGACTCCAGTGTGGTTTTGCCGGGTGAGGGGAGTGTGGGGTGGATGTGAAGTGGGTGGTGATTTTCGCGGCTGTGGCTCGTTGTTTTTTGTGACAGGCTGTCGGCTTTTGAAGCTGTGTTGTCGCTGTTGGTGACATGCTGTCGGCCGTTGAACCGCCTGGTTCCGCCCTCCTGGGCGGGTAACTTTTTGTCCGAGCGACAAAAAGTCACCAAAAAGCGCGTTTACGGCCCTGCGGGCGGCCACTCTTATCATAGTGGGCGGGGGCTTCCGTACGGGGCTTGGCTTCGTTGCAGGACCGGACTGCCTGACGCCCTGGTGCGCCACGGTGGCTTGGGATTGATGCGGTGTTTGAACGAGCCCAGAGCTGTGGGTGGCCCCTGTTGCTGACGTCAACGTAGGGACGCCTACGGCTGCGCTGCGCGCCGGCAGTCTCAGGTCAGGGGTCGTGGCACAGAACGCGTTGCTGCGCTCGCTTGGCGCTATCGCGGGTGAACCCGCAAGCCTTTCCCTGCCGCTTGTTTGCTCCCCTCTCCCGCTTGCGGGAGAGGGGCCGGGGGAGAGGGCCGGAGCCTCCACGAAGTAAAGCCAGCCAATTCCCCGGCGCTGCGCCAAGACCTTCGTATGCGCCAGCCATGTCGCCAAGCGTGCGACGCTGATCCCGAAGAGCGAGCCAGGATGTGGATGCCAGCTCTGCCACGTTAGGGCCAGCGCGCAGCGCAGCCGAAGGCGTCCCACCGATGGCGCAGTTGGCAGGCGGCCACCACCCTGCTTCGGGTTCGTTCAACAGCCCGTCGACGCAGGCACATCCCGGGGGCGTAGCAGGGTCGAACGGGCAACCACGGTCAAAGGAGACCAAAGCCGCCCGAACCACTGCCACCGTGAAATTGATAGCCAGCCGCTCAGGCGACGCGTTTTTTGGTTACTTTTTGTCGCTTGGACAAAAAGTGACCCGCCCAGGAGGGCGGAACCAGGCGGTTCAAAGGCCGACAGCATGTCACCAAGTGTGACAACGCAGCTTCCAAAGGCCGACACCATGTCACCAACGGCGACCACAGTACCTGGCCCAATCAGCCCACACAAAAAAACGCCCCGCAACATGCGGGGCCATCAATTACCACGAAGACTGATACTGCCGGCAGGGCACCTGCCAATGCCACAACCGCCTGCGAAGCATAGAAGACCAATATGACGCCCACGTGGCAACAAGGTGAACACCGAATGACAGCCAAATTCAAAGCCCATACCGCTTGATCTTGTCATAAAGCGTAGCCTTGCCAACCTGCAGCAAATCAGCCGCCTGACTAACGGCGCCCCCCGTCCGCGCCAGCGCATCAGCAATCACCGCCCGCTCATACCGCTCCATCCGCTCCCGCAGCGGCGCTGACTCGTCTGACGCCGCGGCATGCCCACCAGCCTGTCCGCCCTCTGGCACCCCCAACACCAGCCGGTCCGCCGCATTCCGCAACTCCCGCACATTCCCCGGCCAAGACCGCTGCTGCAGCCCCTGCCGCTGCGCCTCCGACAAAATCGGCGCCGGCCGCTGATATCGCACCGCCGCCACCAGCATGAAATGCTCGAACAACGCCACGATATCCTCGCGCCGTTCCCGCAGCGGAGGCAGCGCAATCGTGACCACGTTCAGCCGGTAATAGAGGTCCTCACGAAAGGAACCATGCGCCACCAGCGCATCCATATCCCCCTTGGCCGCCGCCACAATACGCACATCAATCTTCACCGACGCATTCGACCCCAGCCGCTCCAGCGTCCCTTCCTGCAGCACCCGCAACAGCTTGACCTGCAGCGCCAGCGGCATGCTTTCAATCTCATCGAGAAAAAGCGTCCCGCCCGAAGCATGCTCCAGCTTGCCAACACGTCGCTTGCCCGCGCCAGTAAAGGCACCAGCCTCATGCCCGAACATCTCGCTCTCGAAGATGGCCTCAGGCACCGCACCACAGTTCAGCGCGATAAATGGCTCCTCGGCGCGGCCAGACAACGCATGCAGGCTGCGCGCCACCAGCTCCTTGCCGGTCCCGGTTTCGCCATTGATCATCACTGGCACGTCGGTCGGCGCCACGTTGGCCACGAGCGCCCGCACCTGCCCGATCGCCGGCGAGCGCCCGATGATCCGCGTACCCGCTGCGGGCCCGGCCAACTCGCGCCGCAGCGCCTGGTTCTCCAGTTCGAGCGCGCGCCGCTCAAGCGCGCGACGGACGGTGTCGGTCAGCCGGTCAGCTCCAAACGGCTTTTCGATAAAGTCATACGCGCCTTCACGCATTGCCTGCACGGCCATCGTGATGTCGCCGTGCCCGGTCACCAGCACCACCGGCACGCCCGGTGCCGCATTGCGGCAGTGCTGCAGCAGGTCCAGCCCGCTGGCGCCGGGCAATCGAACGTCGGTCACCAGCACACCGGGAAAGCCCGCATGCAGATGCGGCATGGCAGCCTCCGCGGACGGCAACGCCAGCACGGTAAAGCCCGCAAGCTCCAGGCTTTGCGCGGTAGCCTGCCGCACCAGCGGCTCGTCTTCGACAAACAGGACACGCAGACCGTCTTGCATGGCAATGCTCATTGGAGTGTGGAAACCGGCAGCGCAGCTTCACTGGCTGGCGCGCGCGCCAGCACCAGCGTGAACTGCGCGCCGCCGCCGGGCACGTTGGCCACGCTGAGCTGGCCGCCGAACTCGCGCACGATCGACGACGAGATCGCCAGCCCGAGTCCGAGGCCCTGCCCGGTTTCCTTGGTGGTGAAGAAGGGTTCGAACAGGCGCGGCAGCGCTTCCGGCGCGATGCCGGTGCCGTTGTCGCGCACGGCGAGGGTGACGGTGCCGGCATCGGCATGCACCTCGATGTCGATGCGGCCTTGCGCCGGCGCCGCCGAGGCGATGGCATCGAGCGCGTTGCCGATCAGGTTCAGCAGCACCTGTTCGAGCTTGAGTTCGTCGGCACGCACGGACAGGCCCGGCTGTTCGTCGAGCCCGCCCACGCTGACCGTGACCGCGCCCAGCCGCGGCGTCAGCAGCGCCAGTACGTGGTCCAGCGCGGTGCGCACCACCACCGGGCGCCGCACCGGGCGCGCCTTGCCGGCGAACAGCTTGAGCTGGCCGGTGATCTTGCCCATGCGCTCGGTCAGGTCGGCGATGGCAGTCAGGTTGCCTTCGGCGGCAGCAAGCTGGCCGCGTTCCAGCAGCACGCGGGTGTTGTCGGAGAAAGTGCGCAGCGCCGCCAGCGGCTGGTTCAGCTCATGCGTGATGCCGGCCGCCATCTGCCCCAGCGCGGCCAGCTTGCTGGCCTGCACCAGTTCGTCCTGCGCCGCGCGCAGTTCGCTTTCGGCGCGGGTGCGCTCGGCAACCTGTTCCTCCAGCTTCTCGTTGATCGCCATCAGGTCGGCGGTACGCGCTTCCACACGGCGTTCCAGCTCGTCGTAGGCCGCTTCCAGCAGCCGGCGGCTGTACTGCATGTCGCGCGCGCGCTGGCGGCGCTGGCGCCAGTTGACCAGCAGCAGGCAGATGCAGGCATAGGCCAGCGCCGCGGCCACGGTGGCGTTGCGCGCATTGGCCAGCACCGGTTCCAGCGGCGCCATGACCTGCATGGTCCAGTCGGCCGGACCCACCGTGCGGCCCAGCTCCAGGTAGCGGTCGGCGCGCGCGGTGGCGTCAGGGGTAAAAGTGGTGCGGGCCGAGGTCGACTCGTCGCGCACGCGTACCAGCCGCGCGTTGGCGCCCAGCGTGGTCTGCGCGAGCCAGCGCGTGACGGGTGAGTCCAGCGGCTCCAGCGGCAGCGGCGTGACGGCGCGGCCATGGTACTGGCGCGTGTTTTCCATCTCGGCCTGCAATGCCGGCGGCAGCGGTTGCAGCGTGCGGTACTGCCAGGCCGGCACCGACGACAGGAAAATCACCCCGTGGTCGTCGCTGACCATCAGCGGCTCGGCGCCGCTGCCGGCGCGCTGGAACCACTCCAGGTTGAGCTTGACCACGGTGACGCCGATGACCTTGCCGTTGGATTCCACCGGCTGCGCGATGTAGTAGCCGGGTTCGTCGCTGGTGATGCCGATGGCGTAGAAGCGGCCCATCTTGCCGCCCGCGGCGATCTGGAAGTAGGGGCGGAAGCGGTAGTCGGTGCCGACGAAGCTGCCGGGCAGGCCATGGTTGCTGGCGGCCAGCGCGATGCCGTTGGCGGCGATTACGTACGTGGCCGACGCATGCGCGCGGCGGTTGACCTCGGCCAGGTAATGGTTGGCGGCGGTGACGCGCGCCGGGTCGTTGGGGGATTCGAGCAGCCCGCGCACGAAGGGGTGCAGCGACACCAGCGCGGGCAGGAATTCGTAGCGGTCGAGGGTGCTTTCGAGCGTGGCGGCGTAGCGGTCGGCACGCGTGGCGGTGCTCTGCTGCAGCGCAGCCAGCCCGCGCTGGAACGACACCAGCCAGGTCAGCCCGCATAGCAGCAGCAGGCCCACCGCCAGCGCGACGGCGAAGCCCCACCACCGGCTGCTGCCGGTGTCCGGCGCATGGGCCGCGCGGGTGGTGGCGGGATCATGCACGGCTAGAAAATCGTCGGAGTGTGGCATCGGCGCGCGCAAGGGCTGTCGCGCCGATGATACCCGCTGGCGGGCGGCCGGGGCAGCCGCCCATCCTGCTATGCACTTAGAGGGCGCGCTGGCAGGCGTCGGCAAGCTCGTCGCGGTCCGCTCCCTCGCCGCCGCCCTGCAGCACCTGCGCCAGGCGCTTGCGGTCCAGCTCGCGTTCCCACGCCGACACCACCACCGTGGCCACGCCATTGCCGATGATGTTGGTCAGCGCGCGGCACTCGCTCATGAAGCGGTCGATGCCCAGGATCAGCACCATGCCCGCCACCGGGATGGTCGGCACCACCGCCAGCGTCGCGGCCAGCGTGATGAAGCCAGAGCCGGTCACGCCGCTGGCGCCCTTGGAGGTGATCATCGCCACCGCCAGGATGGTCAGCTGCTGCATCCACGTCAGTTCGATGCCGGTCGCCTGCGCGATAAAGATCACCGCCATCGTCATGTAGATGTTGGTGCCATCCAGGTTGAACGAATAGCCGGTAGGCACCACCAGGCCCACCACCGACTTGGAGCAGCCCAGCTTCTCCAGCTTCTCCATCATGTGCGGCAGCGCGGCTTCGGACGAGCTGGTGCCCAGCACGATCAGCAGCTCTTCCTTGATGTACGAGATAAAGCGCACGATGCTGAAGCCGGTCATGCGCGCGATCGAGCCCAGCACCACCAGCACGAAGATGATGGCCGTGAAGTAGAAGGTGCCGATCAGCTTGAGCAGCGGCACCAGCGAGCCCAGGCCGTATTTGCCGATGGTGAACGCCATCGCGCCGAAGGCGCCGATCGGGGCCACCTTGGTGATCACGTGCACGATGTGGAAGAACACCTTGGAAACCTGCTCGATCAGCTGCACCACGAAGCGGGCGCGTTCGCCGAGCGTGGCCAGCGCGGCGCCGAAGAACAGCGACACCAGCAGGATCTGCAGGATGTCGCCGTTGGCGAAGGCGCTGAACACCGTTTCCGGGATGATGTGCATGAAGAACTCGACCGTGCTCTGGCCATGCGCCTTCGACACGTATTGCGCGATCGCCTTGGTGTCCAGCGTCGACGCGTCGATGTTGAAGCCCACGCCCGGCTTGAGCAGGTGTGCTGCGCCCAGGCCGATCAGCAGCGCGAAGGTCGACACCACTTCAAAGTAAAGCAGCGCCTTGCCGCCGACGCGGCCGACCTTCTTCATGTCGCTCATGCCGGCCATGCCGGTCACCACGGTACAGAAGATGATCGGGCCGATGATCATCTTGATCAGCTTGATGAAGCCATCGCCCAGCGGCTTCATGGCCACGCCCGTATCGGGCCAGTAATGTCCCAGCAGGATGCCGACCAGGATGGCGAACAGCACCTGCACGTACAGGATCTTGTAGAAGGGTTTCTTCATGGTGTCGTCCTCGGTGTTGACCGTACCCGGGGCGATGGCGCCGCGGGCGCGCGCCGTCACGGTTGCGGCGCGTTCAGGGACGGGAATTTGCAACCGGCATGCCAGTCCAACCGGTATCGCTAACTGATTGATTCACAAGGAAACGCGGGCTTTGCCAAGGCGCAGGGCCTCCGGGATTCCGGAAATCCGGAATCCGGGCTTCCGGGGATTCGGAATGCCGAAGCCGGCAAAGGTGGCCGAGGCGCCACCTGAAGCGGTGGGATGCGGCCATCAATGGCGTGGCGCGGGTGCCGGAAGGCGCGGGCGGGCCGCCGTGACGCCGTATAATTCCGAGCTTCCGTTCAATGTTCCGCGGCCATGCCGCCGCGCGGGCCCACCCTCCTTGTCACCGCATCGCATGAGCAGCTACTACCAGCACCACGTCTTCTTCTGCCTGAACCAGCGCGAGGCCGGCGAGAACTGCTGCGCCGACCACAACGCCAAGGCCATGCAGGAATACGCCAAGAAGCGTTGCAAGGAACTCGGTATTGCCGGCGGCGAAGGCCGCGTGCGCATCAATAAGGCGGGCTGCCTGAACCGGTGTGAACTCGGGCCGGTGCTGGTGGTCTACCCCGAGGCAATTTGGTACACGTTTGTGGACGAGAACGACATCGATGAAATCATCGACAGCCACCTGCTCAACGGCAAGCCGGTTGAGCGGCTGATGGTGGACCGCTGAACGAGAACGAACCCGCGGCGCTGCCGATGACGCAGCGCCGATGCCAGACACCGCCGCCCGCACGCCGGACGGTTTTTTCATTTTTTGCCCCGGGATTTCCGGGTTTGAGCCAGCCGGCGTATCACCATCCTGAAGCGCCATCCTGAACGCCTCCTGATTGCCCCTGACCGTCCTATGAACGCGCATACCCAGGTACTTTCCATCGCCGGCCCCGTCGGCGCGATCGACGTTTCGGTGGACCTGCCGCAAGGGGAGCCGCGCGGCCTGGCGCTGGTCGCGCACCCGCATCCGCTGTTCGGCGGCACCAAGGACAACAAGGTTGCGCAGACGCTCGCGCGCGCCTTCGTGCAGCTGGGCTATGCCACCGTGCGTCCCAATTTCCGCGGCGTCGGCGCGACCGCCGGCGAGCATGACAACGGCGTGGGCGAGCAGGACGACCTGCTGGCAGTCGTCGCCTGGATGCGCGAGCAGACCGCGTGGTCGGCGCAGGCCACGACGCTGCCGCTGGCGCTGGGCGGCTTCTCCTTCGGCAGCTTTGTCAGCACGCACGTGGCCCGGCGCCTGGCCGAGGCCGGCACGCCGGTGCAGCGCCTGGTGCTGGTCGGCACCGCCGCGAGCCGCTGGCAGGTGGCCGAGGTGCCCGCCGACACCATCGTCATACACGGCGAGCAGGATGACACCGTGCCGCTGGCGAGCGTGTTCGACTGGGCGCGCCCGCAGGAACTGCCGGTCATCGTCATCCCCGGCGCCGATCATTTCTTTCACCGCAAGCTGCACCTGATCAAGCAGCTCGTCGTCAACGCGTGGGACCGGTGAGCGGCGCAGCGTCGCCACCGCGCCATCCCGTCCCGCACGATCCCTTTCTTGTCGGAAACAGAAACAATGCTGAATAGAGCCACGACACGTCTTTCGTCCGCCTTTGCACCCGCCGCCATCATCGCCGCCGTAGCCACGGCCACGCTGGCCGCCGCGCCTGCCGCCGTCCTTGCGCAGGGCGTGCCGATGCCGCAGGTCGCCGCCAAGTCGTGGATGCTGTATGACGTGACCAGCGGCCAGGCGCTGGCCTCGCAGAATGCCGACCAGCGCATCGAGCCGGCCTCGCTGACCAAGCTGATGACCGCCTACCTGGCGTTCGAGGCACTCAAGGAAAAGCGCCTGACGCTGGAGCAGACCGTGGTGCCGACCAACCTGGTGCTCAAGGTCAAAAGCGACGAGTCGCGCATGTTCATCGAGCCCAACAAGCCGGTCAGCGTGCAGGACCTGCTGCTGGGCCTGATCGTGCAGTCGGGCAACGACGCCGCGCTGGCGCTGGCCGAGGCCGTGGGCGGCTCGGAAGAGGGCTTCGTCGCGATGATGAACCGCGAGGCCCAGCGCATGGGCATGAAGAACACCCATTTCACCAACACCGACGGCATCCCCGACCCGAACCACTACACCACCGCGGTGGACCTGGCGACGCTGACCACGCACCTGATCAAGGACTTCCCCGAGTACTACAGCATGTACTCGCAGAAGGAGTTCACCTATAACAAGATCAGGCAGCCCAACCGCAACCGCCTGTTGTACATCGACCCGACCGTGGACGGCGTCAAGACCGGCCACACCAAGTCCGCCGGCTATTGCCTGATCTCGTCGGCCCAGCGCCCGCTGGCCAATGTACCCAACGGCCAGCGCCGCCTGATCTCGATCGTGATCGGCACCACCACCGAGCAGGTGCGCACGCAGGAAAGCCTGAAGATCCTCAACTACGGCTTCCAGTTCTTCGACACGCTGCGCCTGTACGACAAGGGCCAGGTGCTGGCCACGCCGGAGATCTACAAGGGCAAGGCCGGCACGGTCAAGATCGGCGTGCAGCACGAGACCTTCGTCACCGTCCCCAAGGGCACCGGCAGTCGCCTGAAGCCGGTGCTGGAGCGCCAGGAGCTGATGATCGCCCCGATCGCGGCGGGCCAGCAGGTGGGCATGGTCAAGCTGATGGACGGCGCCAACAAGGTGGCCGAATTCCCGGTGGTGGCACTGGAAGAGGTGCCCGAGGCCGGCTTCTTCGGCCGCCTGTGGGACACCATCCGCCTGTGGTTCAAGCGTAAGTGATTGGCATGCGCGGTGCTGGCATGTGCCGGGCCGCGTTGGAGGAAACGAGATGACAGCAGACAACCAGGGCAGCGGCAACAAGCCCGGCGGCAACAAGCCCGGCGATATCCCGCCGGAGCAGTCGCTGATCGAATACCCGAGCCATTTCCCGATCAAGGTGATGGGCTCGATGCAGGACGGCTTTGCCGAGGCCATCGTCACGCTGGTGCAGGAGTTCGATCCGGACTTCCATGCGGGCAAGATGGAAATGCGGCCCTCAAGCAAGGGCAACTACCTGGGACTGACCGTGACGGTGTGGGTGACCAGCCGCGAGCAGCTGGATGATCTGTACCGGGCGCTGACATCGCATCCGATGGTGAAGGTGGTGCTGTAAGCAGCAATGCTGTAGGACTTTCTCTCCCGTATTGTTTGCTCCCCTCTCCCGCATGCGGGAGAGGGGCCGGGGGAGAGGGCGGGCGCTGGCATACCGACACGCGCCACTTCGTCTGAAACTCCGGCCCTCTCCCCCAACCCCTCTCCCGCCAGCGGGAGAGGGGAGCTTCGCCGCAGCGTGCAAAACACCGCGGCTTCGGCAAGTTTCTTCCCCATACCAACATGAACACCATCACCCTGAAACCCGGCAAGGAAAAATCCCTGCTGCGCCGCCACCCGTGGATCTACGCGACCGGCGTTGCCACCACCGAAGGCCGCTGCGAGCCGGGCTCGACCGTGACCGTGCGCGCCGCCGACGGCCGCTTCCTGGCCAAGGCCGCCTACAGCCCCGAATCGCAGATCCGCGCGCGCGTGTGGACCTTCGACGAGAACGAGCCGGTCGACCACGCGCTGTTCAAGCGCCGCGTGGCCGCGGCCATCGCCTACCGGCGCCAGTGGGTGAAGGACAGCGACGCCGTGCGACTGATCTTCGGCGAATCGGACCGGCTACCGGGGCTGATCGTCGACTACTACGGCAATGGAGAAACGGGCCAGCTGGTGTGCCAGTTCAATTCGGCCGGCGTGGAGCACTGGAAGACCGCGATCGTGCAGGCGCTGGTCAAGGAGACTGGCTGCCCCAACGTCTATGAACGCTCCGACGCCGCCGTGCGCCAGCGCGAAGGGCTGGAGCTGGTGACCGGCGTTCTGGCCGGCGCGGAGCCCGATCCGGCGCTGTCGGTGACCGAGCATGGCGTGCGTTATTACGTCGACGTGCGCAATGGCCACAAGACCGGCTTCTATGTCGACCAGCGCGACAACCGCAAGCTGGTGGGCGACCTGGCCGAAGGGCGCGAGGTGCTGAACTGCTTCTGCTATACCGGCGGCTTCTCGCTGGCGGCGCTGCGCGGTGGCGCGAAAGCGGTGACGTCGATCGATTCGTCGGGCGAGGCGCTGAAGATCGCCGCGGGCAACGTGACGCTGAACGGGTTCGAGCCGGAGCGCGCGGCCTGGCTCGACGCCGACGTGTTCAAGACGCTGCGCGAATTCCGCGCCGAAGGGCGTCAGTTCGACTTGATCGTGCTTGACCCGCCCAAGTTCGCGCCGTCGGCGCAGCATATCGACCGTGCCGCGCGTGCCTACAAGGAGATCAACCTGGTCGGCATGCAACTGCTGCGGCCGGGCGGGTTGCTGTTCACGTATTCGTGCTCGGGCGCGATCAGCATGGAACTGTTCCAGAAGATCGTGGCGGGCGCGGTGACCGATGCGCGGGCGGATGCGCGCATCCTGCGCAGGCTGTCGGCTGGCACCGATCACCCGATGCTGGCGGCGTTCCCGGAAGGGGAGTATTTGAAGGGGTTGCTGCTGGAGCGGGTGGGGTAAGGCTGGGAATGCTAGCGGCGAAGGCTTTAGCTTTGCCACTTGTTTTCTCCCCTCTCCCTCTGGGAGAGGGGCGGGGGAGAGGGCCGGCGCGCCCACGAAGTCAGGCGCCATCGTGCTTGCCAACGCCGGCCCTCTCCCCCAACCCCTTGTATGTTCTCGGAACGTTGTTCAGAAGACAATGCAGAGGGATAGCGACCGGCAGAGTCGTCAATGTAGGATTGCTTGTTTTTCGTGGTT